>JAUVET010000039.1 GCA_030594665.1 Methanosarcinaceae archaeon | reverse complement strand
ACATTTTATCGTAACCAGTTAAACACATTAAAATAATGGAGTACCATACTTTCCGTAAACAATAACAACATCCTGAGTTATGATACATTTGACGGTAAACTAAAGATAGAAGCGGTTGATGTTGAGGTATAAAAGGCTGCCATTAGAACTATTGATGCGGATAAAAGGAAGAAGTGACATGAAACATATTAGGAAAACAACAAAAACTGACTCTATAATTTTAACTCATGGTGATTCGGATGGTGTATGTGCAGGTGCTATTGCTAAGAGTGCATATCCTGATGGGCATGTATATTTCACAAGTCCGGTAAATCTTCTTAGCAAATTGGAATTTGCAGACGGGTATAAGAATATCATAATCTGTGACATTGCAATTGATGAGCGTACTTGCGTACAATTGTATGAGAGACTTGAGGAACTTGCACAGGTTTCAAATGTCATTTACATTGATCATCATCCATTGCCTCAAAGGGGTTGGGATTCGGAATGGTTATATCATGACCTGGGGCCATGTGCATCGGAGTTGACATACAGGGTACTTGAGGACAGGTTAAGCAGCGATATGCGAAGGGTAGCCATTTATGGTGCGATTGGTGATTTTTGTGACAATACGCCCTTGATCAATGAATGGAGTCATGACTGGGATAAAAGAGGGCTATATTTCCAGGCAGGAACTCTAGTTCAGGCAATTACGTATGTTGGGCGGGATTATGATTTTAAGAGACAATTGATCAATCCATTGTCTCATGACAAAACACCTTCCGGAATTAGGCATTTGCTTGATTATGCAAGGGATGCTTCTGAAAAAGAAGAGCAGTTAAGGATGTATATTAAGGGCCATGTCAAGGTTATGGGAAATATTGGTTATATTGTAAATGCCAATGGCTATATGTCAAAAGCTGCGATATATGCTGCATCATATAGCCAAAAAGAAGTTGGTATTTCGGCTGAGTACAGACAACGAAAACATGCGTATGACTTGAGCATTCGTTCAAAGGGTTTTGTTGATATCAACAGGGCTTTGCGTATTGTTGCAAAAGAGCATGGTGGTACTGGCGGAGGTCATGCATTTGCAGCAGGTGCAAGGATCCCTCGCGATTCACTTGATGCATTCCTGCGTGATTTTGATAAAATGATTGGCGCAGGCGGGGCACGGCAGAAAAAGAGATTTTAAATGTGGAAGGTATTGAAGATATTGAATAACTTATATTCATTGGTAGGAAATCATGAGGAAAAGAAAGAGTCTTGAAGAAGACGCAAAACTTGAGATGATTTTTGTCGGAAGGTCGAATGTCGGTAAATCTTCATTTATCCGTGATCTGACCGGTCAGAAAAAGGTACGGGTAGGTAAACGCCCGGGTGTGACGTTAATTCCTCATCATATTCGTTATTCTGATATGCTTATTACAGATATGCCGGGGTTTGGGTTCATGAGTGGTGTACATGAACAAAAGCAAAATATTATAAAAGATACAATTGTCGAATATATCGAGGATAATGCCGACCGGATCAAGATGGCTGTAATGATCGTTGACGGTGCAACATTTTTGGATATTGTTGAACGCTGGGAATCCAAAAACGAGATCCCGATTGATATTGAGATGTTTGATTTTTTACGTGATGAGGGTATCGATACGGTTGTTGCCGTGAACAAGATCGATAAGATCAACCCGGATGAACTTGAGGAAACACTTGATGGTATTGCTAATTGTCTTGGCATGATGCCACCATGGAGACAATGGCTTGATACTATTGCACCGATAACTGTTAAGAAAGGTGACACAAAAGCACTTCGTGGACTTATTAGAAAAAAGTTACATGACTTGAAGCGTGATGATCTGTTTAAGTATTTTCCAAAATAGGGATGATGGGGATATTGGTATTAATATTTCGAGTTTGACAGTTTTCACTTTTAGAGACTTTTTAATATATTCGAGATAAATGGATCATGGCAAAAAAATCACCGCAGAGGACGCAGAGAGTCCTTAGTTGGGTTTGAGGTTGTGAGTTTGGTAGTAGTGGAACGCGCCGCTTTTCAATCGCGGAGAGAAGTTGAAGGAGCGGCGGTTGAGTGCAGGATAGGTGTCGTGTGAGGCGCAAAAACTGCAAACTTGAAACTCAAAACTCAACCTTTGGCGCGGTTTCTGCTCCCTTCTCTGACTCAAAGTATAGCTTTTCATCGAAGCCGAACATATTGGCAACGATTGCAGCGGGCATTTTCTTTATCCGGGTATTGTACGTCCTGACCATCTCATTATAGCGCATCCTTTCTACTGCGATCCTGTTTTCCGTACCTTCCAGTTGTGCTTGCAGAGCAAGGAAGTTCTCGCTTGCCTTCAGGTCCGGATAGTTCTCGACAACCATAAGAAGTCGGGATAACGCAGAATCCATGCCTCCGGCGGCATCCATTTTTTCCTGAGGCGTAACAGCCGCAGTCCACTGGCTTCTGGCATTTGTAATATCAATAAGAAGATCTTTTTCATGGGATGCATAACCTTTAACCGTGGAAACAAGGTTCGGTATCAGGTCTGCCCTGCGCTGGTACTGGCTTTCCACCTGGGCCCAGGCGCCGTCAACACCTTCCTCTGCAGTGATAAAACCGTTATACATCGAAAGGAACCAGCCCCCGGTCAGCAGTGCGAGAACAACGACCACGCCGATAACTGCAAGTATTGTGTTTTTGGAATTCATTTGTTCACCTCATGTTCATCAACAATTTCTCCGATATCGGATAGTACTTTGATGAGACTTCTGATGTACTGGTCCCTGTCTTCCCGGAATTGTGCATCATTCCGGCGTATATCATAGATATCTTTCAGGACATGTGTGTCAACACCATAGCCATCTGAAACCGCCTCAAACATATCAGGTGAGTCCTGCAAGTTTTTCAGGTACAGAAGCGCTCCAAGAAGTGGCGCGAGTGTGGGAACTGCCGCAAGGATGAGCGCCTCAAGGTCCTTGTCTTTGTATTGCAGGTATTCCCCGCGCAGGTGGATCAGTTTTGACCGGATCTCGAACTCAAGCTGATGACGGAGATGTTCTTTTGATACATGAATATCTTTCAGGAAGTCTTCACCATGGAGTATTGTGTGGTGCTGCTTGATGTTCAAAAACTCGATCGGGAATACGTCTACACCGTCCACAAGTTCCTTCTTTGTGAGCAGGAGAGGTATTTCCTCAAGCTGCTTGAGTTTTTGCAGGGTTTCAAAGTCAAGATCCCTGCAGACTGCGAGATGTGTATCATCAGTACCTGTTTGATATTCTACAAGGCTAATCAGATTGTCCCCGAGTATTTCCTTAATCTTTTCTATTTCCGTTGTCATAATATATTACCACCTATTGCTATTGTTTCCCATTGCCACTTATTATCAGCTACTGTCAGCCATTACCACCGGTTACATCGATTGGCTGATCGATCATTCGTCATTTGCTGCATTGTCTCTCACCAGCTTCCACCGAACCCGCCGCCGCCAGACATACCGCCGCCGAATCCTCCGAATCCACCACCGCCAAATCCACCGCCACCGATTCCGCCTCTGCCGCCACTGAATCCGCCGCCAAAGCCGCCGTAGTATAGGTGAGTACGACCATGTCCCTGTTTATGGGTGTTAGATGTTAACATGCCGAATACCGACAGGAGGACAAAGCCTAACAGAAATAGTATGACCCCAGGTCCGGCGGTGACACCTTCAGGTTCTGTGCTGTATTGTGAGATGACACCCTCATCACCTTCAAGAAGCTTCTCGATCACAACAATTGATTCATAGATGCCTTTGCCGTATTCCCCGTTCTTGAAATTGGGCACAATGATCCGGTTCCCGATGTTCACTTTCATGCTGTCGGTGATGACACCTTCAAGTCCGTAACCTACTTCGAACCTGTATTCCCGCTCCTGTTTCGCTATCAGTATCAGCAGACCGTTGTCTTTGTCTTTTTTGCCTATGCCGGACTGTTCGAACAGTTTCACCGCATACATTTCCTTTGGTTCACCTTCCAGTGACTCTACGGTAACAACAGCAATCTCTACTGTTGTCTCCTGTTCTATTTTAGTTGCAAGCTCTGTTATCTTTGTCTCATAGGCAGGATCTATCATATCGGCGCCGTCTGTGACAAAACCGGTAAGCTGCGGGTAATTAACTGCTGCCGCTGTGGAGGCGCAGAGAATCAGGATAATCAATACCAGTGACAATTTTGTTATCTGAGGTTTCATATGCTTATACGTTGCACTTGTTATATTTAAGATGTTGTGTTTAGCATTCGTACAGGGTATTTATCATGAATATCACTGGGGCACTTGTCGGCGGGATATTAAGTTTAGGCGGCGGGTTTGTGGTTAATATTTTGATATTGAAGGAGAGTTTTTTGTTTTTTGCGCCGTGTGGTTTTTTGTGGGTTATCGCGGGTGCTTTACGGTATGAGTGAAGTTGTGGGACTACAGCAAAACTTATAAAACCCGTAAACGTTGTATGAAAGTACATTATAAATCATTAAAGGAGATAAAACAATCATGGAAAGCACGTTTACTGCAATATTTGAGAAAGACGATGATTGGTATATCGGATATGTAGAAGAATTGCCTGGAGCTAACACACAGGGGAGAACTCTCGAAGAAGCACGTGAAAATCTTCATGAGGCAATCGAATTAATCATTGTTTCCAACAGAGAACTTGCCGAGAAAAGTTTAGTAGGCAAAAAATATATTAGAGAAAATCTCACGGTTGCTGTCTGATGAAACGACGGAAGCTGCTCCACCATCTTGAGAAGCATGGGTGTGAATTTCTTCGAGAAGGTGGAAAACACACTGTATTTTACAATCCATCGAACATGAAGACATCTACTGTTCCTCGACATGCCGAAATTGCGGATGCTCTCGCTAAAAAGATCTGCAAGGACTTAGAAGTGCCGCATCCCTAAATAATGGGCAAATGTTTTGCAATGCGTGCGGCAGTTGTTCGGGATTGTTACAAGTCTTGCCGGCGGGATGTAGATTGTGTGGAAGGTGATGAATGTGGGGGTGGTGGATGTGTTGCGGTATGAGTGATTGTGGGGGCGAGGTATGCTGCAATGGACGCCGTTTTCGAAACATAGGGCATCTTGGTGCATGAGGATTTTTATTTTATTATAATACCCCGCAGCTCTGCTGCGGTTGGGATAAGCTATGGTCAATGCAACCCTCAGTAGCCTGAGACATGATGATACCCCACAGCTCTGCTGTGGGGAGCTTCATTCGTTTAAAAAGTGTATAATTTTTGATTTAATATTTTCAAGTTCAGCATTTTTAATTTCACATTGCCAAATCACTAAATATTTCCAACCCATATCTTTCAATCGTTGATAATTTAATGTATCTCTATTAACATTATTTTTTATTTTATCATTCCAAAATTCATAATTTGTATCCGGCAATGCCGATTTTTTACAGCCCGAATGTCCATGCCAAAAACAACCGTTTATGAAAATTACTTTTTTTTTATTGATAAAAGCCAAATCGGGTTTACCTGGTAAATCTTTTCGATGCAGTCTATATCGATAACCTAACGAATAGATGATTTTCCTCACGGTAATTTCGGGCTTCGTATTCTTCGATTTTATATGACTCATTATTTCGGAACGTTTTTGTTTTGAAAATTTGTCAACCATTTAAATTATCCTTCAGGTGATTATAAATATTATTGCACTGTACTCTACTAAATTCGGGCGGTAAAGCATTCCCTATCATAAGAGCAATGGCGCTTTTGTTAATATTTGTAGGAAATTTATATTTTTTTGGAAACGTCTGCAATAACGCCGCCTCTCTTGCCGTAATACATCTGTTTTCTTGAGGATGAAGAAATCTACCCTTTGACGGATTCAGACATCCACCTGTAATAGTCGATGAAAATGAATCCCATTTCAATCTTCCATAAACGTCATTAAACCCAACATTTTCTTTCATATGACACTTCAATTGATACTCAGCGGGTAAATCTTTTCGACTTCCACCATCCAAAGGGATTTTTGAAATTTTTTCATACACTTTGGGAGTATGTATAGGATAGATTTTGTGCAGTAAATCCGTAGTAGATTCAACGGATTCGATGTTGCCTATACAATCCCGAACGGTTTTGAATTTTTTATTTCCTTGGGGTATATCGATTTCCCCGATTCTCGAAGCCACCAAAACCAATCTCCGCCTTCTTTGCGGGACGCCATACTCATGAGTCCAAATTTTATCATATTTTATATTAGAATACCCCAGACGTTTTAATTTTTCGACCATATTTTGAAATGGTTTATAATCCGCCAAACTCGGAACATTTTCCATCATAAGCGTTAAGGGCATCAGAGCTTCAACAAACCTGTAATATTCCCAAATCAAATTATTTCTTGTATCATCCACAGGTTCATTTTTATTTAACCTTCGGATGGATGAAAAACCTTGGCATGGTGGACAACCAGCCAATAAATGCAAAGGCTCTTTGCCCAAAATGGTTTTAATTATAGCGGGATCCAAAGTTCGTACATCCTGTTTAAATAAATTCACATTCTTGTGGTTATTTTTATAAGTTTCGGCCGCACATTGATCGATCTCCACTGCTGCAATCACTTTAAACCCGGCTTTTTTCATTCCTTCAGTCAGACCACCGCAACCAGAGAAAAGATCAATAGCTTTGAAATTTTGTTTAGTCATTATTTTCCTTTGTAGAATTATCAAGTCTTTTAAATAAATGAGATAATAAACTAAGCATATCTAAACAGTCATTTTCAGAGAATAAACCAGAGATTCTTAATTCATCAATTTCTTCATGGGAAAGAGGATTTCTTCCACCGGCAACGATACCTTGCGATAAATGTTGTTGCCCACTTTGCACATTTGTGTGTGTATCGTCCGAAAAATTGCCCCCGTCTATTTTTTTATATTCTCCTATGACCTTTAAAAGGCCACCTGAATCCTTAAAAACGTTTCCCATTAAACTAAAATCAGGAGTTACACTGCTACCAGATTTTAATTTTACTGCACTAGTATATTTTTTCATTGCTTCAAGAAATGCAGTATAATAATCTTCATTTTCATAATATTCCTTTGATTTTATTTTAACTTCTGGATGTAAATGTCTCCAATGCAATAATGGATATTCGGGAATCATATTATGAAGTGCTTTTATGACAGGAGTATATTTTTCAAGAGCATCTTCTCCGCCCAATGATTCGATAATTTGTTTAGTATTATCCTTTACATCACCCGATAAAGTATTCAACCATTTTTCCGCATCAATTCCTGTTTTTTCTTTTAAATCATCATCCTTTATTTCTCTTCGCTTTTGTCGCCAATCAATATTAATTTGAGATACTATCCCTGAAAGAAACTCCCTAAGGTTTGCCATTTCCGAGTGTTCCCAATCTATGGACTGACGATTTGTTGATATAACATCATCTTCTAAATCATCAATAAAATCTACACTTATCCATCCGGTCAAATATTGATAAAAGTGACTTGACGTGCTACTCGAAAAAAATTCAGGTGCATTAACAAGTTTTCCTCTTGAAAACAGAGTAATTCCTCTCAGACCTGATGATGGTGTTAATGGTTTTTTTGAAGTTATGAGATTGCCTTCAATTTTTCCGAAATATGGGGAATCAAGTGGTACATAAAGAGTGGAGTCAAGATTCCATTCAAATTGTTTTGTAATCAAATTGTATTTTCTTTTATTATCTATAGATATTCGGTCTCCAGAAGGTGATTCAATCAATAAATTAAATGTCTCGTCGAAAATGAATATTCGAGATAAACTGTCTGCTAAACCTTTTGAATCAAACGGCGTTATTCTTTTTAGGCTTGACATCGTAATTATCGTACCATTGGCTTTTGTAGTATTTCTGTTTGTAATTGTCGCTCTAGGTTGATAATTTCCTGTCGCTGCCATTAAATCGTCCCAGTCTAATATAAATTTATTTAGTTTTCCATTCTGTATTGTTGAAATCGTGATGGTCTTTGCTAACCCAAACAATGCAAGTTTGCCGAGTCCTTTTTTTCCGGTTGAATAACGTTCATATTTAGGTGAAGGGACATCACCTAAATCATCCCGCCGATTGCGTCCAATTACTAGAAATTTTTCATTTATTTCATCGAATGATAACCCCATTCCATCATCTTCAACTTTTATTTCTTTTGGGACGCTTCCCTCTTGAATTAATGTAACAATTACATTTGTTGCATCGGCATCATAGGAATTTGAAATGATTTCAGCTAATGCAGGAGTAAGAGTAGAATACATCCGTACTCCAAGATGTTTGATTGTGTGGGGATCAAAACGCATTGTTAATGGGGTTTGATTCATATTTCTGCCGCCAGTTTTCTCTTTCTTTGGTAAGTTGTATAATACGCAAAGTCACTGTACTCCGGACTTAAAGTCCAAAACCTGTATAATATATCTAAACCTTACAATATTCCATCTTGTCCGTCAATCTACATTTCATCAACTTAGTATCTATACCTAAATTTCAATAAGCAAATAGCAATAAGAATTCATAATATATAGATTTATTTAAAGTGTGCAGATATAACTGAAACTCTCCCCCAACACCATAATTTCAAGTTGCTTTTTTCACGAGAATATTAGCCTATAGAAAAATAAAAACGCCCGATGAACTAACACGGATCAAGAAGCATGACAAAGAACACATGCCCGCATCTAAAATTAACAAATCCACGCCGGATAAGACACACCAAATAAATCTAATCGCCGACCTGACAAAAAAAGAGTATCTTGAATTTGCAGGCATGTGCGGTTGAGCATGGCGGGACAATGATTGAATCAGTCGTTCCATCTTTTTGCTTTGATCCTTCCGGTTGAACTATTCGGAATTTCCGAACAGTTGAATCCTGCCTGACTTTTAATTATGGCGAATTCGCCACAATTAAAATCCGGATTATGTATCCGTTCCCAAATGCCCCGATATTCAACTGCATTCCTATTTCTCAACCATCTACTTTCATCCCCTCCAACCTTGTAAGCATCTCAACCACCGCGATATCCAAATTCGGCCAGATCGCTGTCCAGCATAACCTGAACACCGCGAATAGTGTAAATCCGGTTTTGGATCTCATCAATTACCATCAAATATTTTCTGTGCTGTCCGCATCTGCCCTCGATGGTCGCAAATCGCGACCTTAAAGAATCCCATTTTTCTAAGGTCGCAAATTGCGACTTCAAGTTTAGATTATCATTGGACATCACAATCTGTGATTTCCAATTCGAAAGAGCGCAGAGTTGCAAATCGATATGCAATCCGCCCATGTGATTGACCAAAATACCAACGCGGAGCGCATCCTGTCCATCCAGTTCATCCTGTCAAAAAAACACCATAATTTACACGCGCGGCGCGGCGCTGTTCTTCATTGCTGTCCTTACATACACATCGAAAATTCAATCGATGTTAAGTGCATCTATGTTTGCATGGATTGCTCAGGACGTAGGAACTGCGTGTTTTTGCGAATGCTGGTGGGTGGCGGCAGTGGAACATGCCGCCTGCGGCGCTGTGACAAGAAAGTCATATCTTGAATTGCAGAAATGCCACTCCCTCCATTCGGAGTGACCCTACTGTGACACTTATTACCAGTAATGGAATGGGTGGAGCCAAC
>JAUVET010000041.1 GCA_030594665.1 Methanosarcinaceae archaeon | reverse complement strand
GAGATGGACGAAAACAACGAATACATCCTTTCACCAAATTCAATTTCAGGCAATTCCTGAATGATACAACCATTTTCTACATCTTTTGCGTGTGATTTATTGATGAACTTATTTCCTTTAGCCATACATTCTTATATAAATTATATAGTATATAAGTATTATTATTTAATATTTAATGAAAATTGGATAGTACACTATCTAAATTAATTTAATATGTTGTAATCACCAGAAAATAATAAAAAGTCTCACAGATATATGTATTTATTTATCATGTTTAAATTCATAAACAGTTGCACATATAAGTTTGCCGTTTTGATATTTTCCACCAGATGCTTCTATTCATTTTTTCGTTTCATTAACTTCAATTCTATACTGCACTTATGCAAGAATGACAGCATTTAATACACTTCAATTAAGGTTGGACTATCTAAAAAATAATTACACTGTTGCTTTTTGGTGAGCCTACTTACCAAATTAGTGCATATTTGGTAATCGTGATTACCAAAAAGACTATATTTAGTAAATACAATTACCAAATATGCGATTTGAAGATATCTCTAGAGAAAATCCGTGGTGGAAATTTGGAGACAGGTTCCATAACTACGATCGGCATCTTAAGGAATTAAGTGATGCATTTATTGAATACAAACGAAAACCTATCGATCTCAAAAACGGAAACATCTACATAATAAGAGGCATGAGGCAAATCGGGAAAACTACTTACATAAAGCAAACGATCCGCACCCTTCTTGAAAATGATGTCGATGCCGGCACAATATTATATGTCTCATGTGACAGGCTCTCATCAAGGAAAGAACTTCATAATCTTATCTCTAATTTTATACAACAAAATGTTGAAGCACGAACACTATATCTTTTCCTTGATGAAATTACATATCTCAAGGACTGGGTGCTTGAACTGAAAAATATTGCAGACAGCAATTATATTGATAGGCTGATAATAGTTGCAACAGGCTCAAATCCGATCAAGCTCAAAGAAAAGACAGAGCGGCTGCCGGGTAGAAGAGTGGAAGGCAACGAATATTATTTCAAGCCCCTTAATTTCAGGGACTTTGTCTTCCAATCCATAAACAAGTTATCAGTTCATATCGAATCGCATGAATTTGCAGACGCACTGTATGGATTGAAATCTGCAATCAAAAGAAACGAGATCGATCCGGATAATTTCGACCCGGGTTCGATAAAGGACATCCTGCCTTTCAAAGAGGAATTAGATTGGTTGTTTGCAACATACACGCTGACCGGCGGCATACCTGTGGTGATAAATGACTATCTTACTCAAAAATATATCAATAAAAATGAATACATCGATCCGGATATATATGAGAGATTTATAAGAGTCATCCTTGGGGATATCTCAAAAATTGGGAGAAGCGAGATTACAGCAAAATCCATCCTGAAAGATATTTCAGTGAAATATGCCAGTAGATATAGTTTCACAAAAATGGAGAAAAGCCTGGATATTTCCCATCAGACCATCATAGAATATCTTGAACTTTTTGAGAACTCCCTTTTGATAGAGATTGTGAGCTCATACGATTTTACGAAAAAAAGTGCGAGAATTAAAGGTGACAAGAAGATATATTTTGCAAATCCTTTCATACATTATAGTGTTACTGCATTGTTATCCGGGGAAGATGGCTATTCAGCTACAGAAGAGATCATCTCAAAGAACAAGGATATATTGATCGAAGGCATGGTTGCAAACCACCTTGCCCAGACAAAAGAGGTCCCATATCTAAAAGAGTGGAAAACATTCCTGTGGATGTATTACACAAGGACCGGTAAGGAAATAGATTTTATCTACAAAGGAAATGGATACCTTGGTATCGAAGTAAAGTACAGGGAAGAAGTTGATATCAGGGAGATCACACGTATCCGTGAAACTGATAAAGATATAGTCCTCACAAAAAACCAATTTGAGATCATTGATGATGTGATATTCATACCGGTCCCTGTTTTTCTGGCAGGACTTGGGAAGTCACGGAGGGTATTGTGATATGTGTAACATGCCTCTCTAATGTCATAATCTGAACAGATCAGCCCTTCCCACCTACACATTTCACACTGGACATCTCTGCGAAATCAAAAGTTGTGACGGCACACCCAACCGCAGCAGAGCTGCAGGGTATGGCAATTAAGATCATACAAATTAAGTGAACATTCAATTATCTTAAAATCAACTTCCAATTCTAATTTTAATTCGAATTTCAATTCCAATTCCAATTACCAAATGTGTATTCATATACAGGGATAGATTTAATACAATCTATCCCTTTATACAAACCATGGATAAAGAAACAATCAAAAAACTTATAATTTTAGCTCAAGAGCGTGATGTTAAATTCGCGCAAAGAGATACGCAAATTCACTTTTCAGGTATGATCAATACCATTATCGGTTCGCGAAGAGCTGGAAAAACATATTTTACGTACCAGGTCATAAACCAACTCAAGAGTGAAAATAAAGACAAGATCATTTACATAAATTTTGAAGATGAAAGGCTTTTTCCGATCAAAAAAGAAGAGCTTGATTTGATCCTTGATGCTTATTATGAACTCTATCCCGATAATAAAGATGAGAAACTTTACATATTTTTTGATGAGATACAGGAGGTTCCTTTCTGGGAAACATTTGTCAGAAGGCTCTACGATCAGGAGAATGTAGAAATATGTATCACAGGTTCAAGTTCAAAACTTTTGAGTAAGGAAATAGCAACCGGGCTTCGCGGGAGAACACTGACATACCACATTTTCCCGTATTCATTCAAAGAATTCCTGAACGTTAAGGGTGTAACTTTACAGAGGAACTTTGAGTATACGCCACTACGTCACAAAATTAAAAATTTGCTTTTAGAATATATCGAATTTGGCGGATTTCCTGAAATTGTGGATAAAGACCAACCTCTCAAGACTAAGATACTTCAGGAGTATTTTGATCTTATATTCTACAAGGACCTGGTGGACAGATATCAGATCAGGAGCTTTGCCACTGTAAAAGAGATGCTTCTGTATCTGGTAAATAACTTTTCATCTTATTTTTCTACAAACAAGTATTACAATATCCTTAAATCCCAGGGTAAAAAGATCGGCAAAAACACGTTATTCACATATTTAGCCTGCGCTGAGGACATTAACTTTGTATTTATGGTTCCAAAATATGGTAAATTGAAAGAGCAGTTCGCAAATCCAAAAAAGGTCTATGTGATCGATACCGGTTTGATCAATGCGGTTTCATTCAAGTTCTCTCAAAATATCGGTCGATTATATGAAAATGTTGTCTTGATAGAACTCAAAAGACAGGACAATGATGTATTTTACTGGAAAAACAAGTATGAATGCGATTTTTTGACAAAGGAAGGTGAAAATGTCAAAGAAGCCATACAGGTCTGTTATGAACTGACGGATGAAAATAAAGACCGCGAAGTCAATGGTCTTATTGAAGCTATGGATGAGTTCAAACTAAACGAAGGCTTGATCATAACAGGTGATTTCGAAGGCGAAGAGACCAAGGGTGGTAAAAAGATAGCGTATAAGCCTTTGTGGAAATGGTTGCTGGAGTGATGACAAATATTTGCATATACTGATTTTATGGAAAAAATGTAAGATCAAACATAAGGAATATCTTTTTATTATTGAAATTATAATAACCCTGATCTTAGAGTTTCTCACCAGAGATGATCTCAACTTCCTGCAATGTGATAAGTTCATTCGGAACCATCTCACGAAGTTCTGGCAGTAATGGCCTGATCTTCTCCTCAGTATCCACAGCTTCCACGATCAGCGGCAGATCAACCCCCAGCCGCAATATGCTTGCAGTATGTATGTTACTATGAACCCCATAACCCTCAATAGCATGGATAACAGTAGCTCCTGCAACACCGGAATCTTTCAGGTATTCAATGATAACATGGTGCGCTGACCTGTCGTTGCAGGTGTCATTTTCGCTCAGGTATATACGAAGAAGTACGGCTTTCATGATTGATCTCCCTAAATATTATTTGTTCTGATTTTAGATTAAGTTAACTACAATGTATCCCACAACAACTCCCATTAAACATAACAGGATATTTAATGAGATGTTCAGGATAAAATACATGCTCTCGCCTTCCTCCAACAATTTGAATGTTTCATAGGCGAATGTGGAGAAGGTGGTGAACGAGCCAAGCAATCCTATGTTTACGAAATACATTATCGAATCGGGAATTGATGAAAAAGTTAAGATGGAAAGAGCCGTGCTTCCAATGACGTTCACGATAAGTGTTCCTATCGGGAGTTCTGCGATCCTTGCCGTCATACCTGATACCAGATAACGCAGTATCGCGCCCGAAAAACCACCAAGCCCGACAAGTACGACAGGCACGACAGGCATAAACGCATCCGGCATCATAATTTCGCCGCCCTCCGCTCTCTTTTTCTCATCAGGAGTATTATGGCACCCCGTCCCAAAAGTACTGCAACCAGTGTAAGAATCACATTTGTTGCGATGTTAAGGATCGCAAGTGTTGGTGCCATCCGGGAAGACTGGACTGCGAAAGTGGAAAAAGTGGTGAACGATCCCAAAAAACCGATCCCTAATCCCATTCGCACGCGCGGGCTGATATATCCCCAAAATCCGGTTTCATACATCAGCATCCCGAGCGCGAAACTCCCGAGCACGTTGACAATCAGTGTATCAAAGGGTGTGGCAATTGCGCTTGATAACAAAAACCTTGAAATTGCCCCGAAAAAACCACCTGTTCCAATAATTAACAGGTTGATCATATCCGTTCTTGTAAAACCCATCTCAATCGATCAGGACAACATCCACGTCCTGCCCTTCTTCATATCCTTCCACGTTTTCAGGGATTAAAACAAACCCGTTAGCTCTTGCCACTGAACTTAAAACGCCTGAACCGGATGTCATCAATGGGTGGGCAATATTACCATCAAGAACCACTCTTGCGTAAGTCAGGTAACCTTCCTTTGAGTTAATCTTACCACTCGTGCTTGCCCTTATGACCGTGTCGGGAATGTCGGGTATGTTACCCACTTTCCTGAGTGCCGGACGTGCGAATGCGAACAATCCGACAAGTCCTGCAACCGGATAACCTGGCATGCAAACAACAGGCACATTCCCGATGATACCGAGAGCTGTGGGTTTGCCCGGACTTAATCCAACGCCGTGTACGAGTATCTCCCCCATCGAATCAACGACCGCAGGCACATGGTCACGTTCTCCAACAGATGTGCCGCCGCATAGTATTATCATATCGGCATCAAGGTTTAATCGTATGGCATCTTCGATAAGTTCTGGCTTATCCGGCACAATGTCACAGTATCGTGCTTTGCCGCCCCATTTTTCCACATACAGCCCGACCATGAGACCATTCGTCTCAAGCACTTTTCCGGGCGGCGGAATTTCAGTGGTCGTGCGGGGAACTACTTCATCACCTGTCGGGATGACTGCCACGACAGGTTTTTTGTATACTTCGATCTCCGATAGTCCGAGGGATGCCATTACTGCTATGTCACATGGTCGAAGCAAGTGACCTGCCTCGAATATGAGTTCGCCTTCTGTCATATCCTCACCGATGCATCCCACATGCTTGTTCGGGTGTACTTGTGTGCGTATTTCCACCATGTCGCCTATCCGGGTGGTGTCTTCTACCATTACAACAGCATCTGCGCTGTCAGGGATGTTTGAGCCTGTATGAACACGGGCGCATGTGGACTGTTCTGCGTCGCCTGATAATCCGAGCATCACCGGATTTGCCACTGATGCGCCAATGGTGTCGGATGACTGCACTGCGTAACCGTCCATTGCGGAACGACGGTAGTGAGGAACGTTTCTTGTGGCTGTGATAGGTGATGCGAGCACCCTGTCCGTGCAATCAATGAGCGGGATATGCTCTGTTGATGAGATTGGACTGATCGCATTTAAGAAAAGTCTTTTTGCATCCTCTACTTTTGTGAGTTCTTTGATGATCGTGCCCATCTTTCCAACCTGCCCTAAAATGTAGATCCTTGATCGTTTTCATCCACCTGAAACCGGAGGGAAGATGGCAATTTCATCACCCTGTCCAAGAGTGGTTGAAAAACCGTCAAGATGATGGATGCTGTTGCCGTTCACAAATACGTTTATGTATCCGCGAAGTTGTGGTTCTTCAGTATTGTCTTCGAATATGATCTCTTTTAATGAGGGATATTGCTGCGTGAGACTGTTGAGTATATCCAGTACAGTGTCACCATCGATCATCACTTCGGATTTGCCTGCATGCTCCCGAAGATTTGCAAATAATTTCATTTTAATGTTTACCATAAAGACCCTATTTTGACGCATACCTTTAATAAAGTTCTGCTATTCTATTACTGAATTAGAATTACATTTGAGGCTGCACGATGAATATGAACTTGTTATCCGTTACTCCCACATCTATTTATTTTGCGCTTAATGTCATCTCGTTCCTGGTTTACGGGGCAGACAAGGCTAAAGCAAAACTAAAATGGTGGCGAATACCTGAAAAAAACTTGTTGTTGATAGCATTGGTAGCACCGATCGGCGCGCTTGTGGGGATGCAGGTTTTCAGGCACAAGATACGGAAAGATAGATTTAAGTATCTGGTTCCGGTTTTTGTTGCGGCTCACCTGGTTGTTTTTGCGGTTTATTGATGTTAAAAAATGCTATGACTCATCGCCGAGAAAATCCTCCCTCCTGTCGGATTAACTCGGACTATATGTTTATAAAACATAGAAGCTGTCCGGCAATTCAAATAAAAAGGAGACGAATTTGAGCTTTAAATCGAAAAAGAAGGATGAAATTTGATATTGATAGTAATTGTTGGACAGCCTGCATATACTACAAAAAACAATTAATTGGAAAAACAGGTCAATATGGAATTTGGAGATACCAATGGATTGCCTTCTCCATACATGGTAATACTTCTCAAACTATAAGATTAACGCCGAGGATGAGATTCGAACTCATGAGGCGCGTTAGCACCACCGGTTTTCAAGACCGGCGCCGTAGTCCGCTTGGCTACCTCGGCATGTAAGACGATGCCTAAATAACGTATTGTAGTATAACCTTTTTGCTTAAAAGAACTGTTGAACCTAAAAATAATGCGAAGAGAATTACTCTTCGCTTGATCCGACATCTTCTGATTCTTCAGCATCATCCGATTCGTCATCTTCAGTTTCCGCTTCGATCATAGGAGTTTCCGGGTACTTCTCCACATACAAGACTTCATCAACGCCAACATTCTCAAGTATCTCATTTGCGATCCTGCTCTTTGACATCAACCATCTCTGGTTAAATGAAAGCATGGCAGGTGTGAAAATTGTAGCTGTGCCATCATTGACATTCACATCCAGATATTTTAGACCTGTATAAAGTGAAAAGAGCCCCTGTATCTTTTCAACGTCATCATCGATCAACTTTTGAATATTATACTCGTATGTTACAGTCTTTCCGGCAAGTGGATGGTTCATATCAACTCGAACCCTGCGCCCGATAACCTTTGTAACAACACCTCTTCGACCATTTATCTCGACTTCAAGACCCTCATATGCCTTACGATCCTTGAACTTTGTAATGGAAACCGATTCCACCAACTTAAGATCACGTCCTCCGAATGCTTTTTCAGGGGGGATCTCTACTGAGCTTGAATATCCCACCTCTTTCCCGGCAAAATCCTCATCGAGCCCAACAATTGTATGTCCGGCACCAACGATTACGACATCGCCGCCATACATTCCACGGTCATTGTAAATATTGTTCGATTTTGCAAGCTCTTCGTCAGTCGTATCAAATATCTTTTCATCATCAAATTTACCGGTATATGATACTTTAATGAAATCTCCTTTTTCTATTGCCAAATTCATCAACTCTCATTATTATTTAATTATTAATTGTTAAAGTAAAATGTATCTCCGCTATACTCCTGTGCCCTTAATAACTTTTTGGCACTTCCGTAGTTCATATCAGAGGAATCTTGCAGGAAGGATCTGGTTCGCAAGCAAGTCGTCATAAGTCTCTCGCTTCCTGATAACGTCCACATCTCCATCGTTCACAAGCACCTCAGCGCATCGCACCCTGCCATTATACTGGGAACTCATCGAAAATCCATAAGCTCCTGCATCAAGAACCGCTATGATATCGCCCTTCTCTATCTCAGGCAATTCACGGTCATGTGCAAGGATGTCACCAGTCTCGCATATCGGACCTGCGATGCTATAAATGTCCTTTACAGGCGCATCAGCCTTGTTCGCGACAATAACGTGCTGATATGAATCATACATTGCAGGTCGGATCATCAAATTGAATCCCGCATCCACACCTACAAATTTCTTTGCAGCATCCTTCATCGTATTGACAGTTGTAAGAAGCACAGTTGAATCAGCCGCAACATAGCGTCCCGGTTCAAGTATAAGTTTAGGACTGATACCTTCCGCCTTGCAGCGCTCATTGAATATCGGAAGTATCAAATCTGCAAGATCCTGCGGGGTTGGCACGTCGATACCCTTTTCGTAAGGAATGCCAAGTCCTGAACCAACGTCAACGAATTCAAGTTCTGCACCAAGACGTGAAACCTGCTCAACAAGGTCCATCATCTTTGTCATTGCTTCGGCAAACGGTGTAATATCAAGTATCTGTGAACCAATATGGCAATGGATACCGACCGGATTTACACCCGGAAGGTCAAGTGCTTCCTTGTATGCACGGACAACCTCATCATGCGGCACACCAAACTTGGAAGTCCGAAGACCTGTCGATATCTTAGGATGTGTGTCAGGCGATACATCAGGGTTTACCCTGAACGAGATGTCAACAACCGCACCTTCATTCTTTGCAATCGTGGAAAGTGTCCTGAGTTCATCAAGTGAATCAAGGGACACACGAACACCTGTCTTAACAGCCATCAAAAGTTCACTGTCGGATTTTGAGTTGCCATTGAAGAGCACCTTCTCTTTTGGAATGCCTGCAAGCAATGCCATGTACAGTTCACCATCTGAGAAAACATCTGCTCCTGCACCTTCATCTGCCATTATCTTAAGGATCGTGAAATTTGCATTTGCCTTTGCCGCATAATAAAGGTCAGCATTCGGGAATGCATCACTGTAGCGCCTGAAGTTTGCCCGCAAACGTTCTTCGTTTGTGACATATAATGGTGAGCCATATTGTTCAATAAGTTCTACCGAATCGACACCGCCAATTGTAAGATGGCTATTCTCAATTTGCAAATGATTCTTGATCGTGAACATGGTTTTGTACCTCTGGGTATTTAGTTAGTGAAATGAATGTTGATTTTTGGTCTATTAATGTATTGGGGGAATATTAGTTTTACCTATGGATGTTATGAAATTTGGTCAAAATCACGATTTCAAAAAAATCACACATTTAAAATACCGATGCTACCACCGCGCGAAGCGCGCACGTTCCTGCAACGCAATGGAGCATGTTCGCATACACGATG
>JAUVET010000020.1 GCA_030594665.1 Methanosarcinaceae archaeon | reverse complement strand
TAGTTACTTGCTATGGTGTTTAGTTGGTGCAGGATAAAGCCCTTCAAATCATCCTTATTTTCCGCTTTCTTATTGCTGAAATCAATCCTCACAACAGGATGCTTTTCCCATGAATAATCACTATTGTATATCCACAGGTCCCTAAACAGCTCTTTGTTTCCCAAAAATATCTCATTCAATGTGGAAATCAGCAGGCTTTTTCCGAATCTTCTTGGTCTGGAAAGAAAATATACGCTCCCTTGATCGATCAGTTTGTGGATATGTTCAGTCTTATCCACATACAAATAGTTTTTTTCGATTATTTTTCGGAATGTCTGTATTCCGATTGGGAGTATTTGTGTCATTTCGTTTCCTTATTCATGATCATTAAGATGCTCAGTGATCAGGCAATACTATTGTTATGCCAAATCACATGTTATTTTAAGAAGATAGTCCAAGCATCTTTACAATGTGATTTAGTTGCATTCTTACTTAAACATTACCTTAATTTTTCGAGATCTCTCCCCATTGGGACTATCCAAAAAACACATTCATTTAGCGTTAGCAGCACCCATAAGCACATGCTGCATGAGTATGGATATCGTCATCGGACCCACGCCGCCCGGCACAGGAGTGATGAGTGACACCTTTTTCACCACGTTGTCAAAATCAACGTCTCCATAAACCTTGCCATCTTCTTCAGTTATTCCCACATCGAAGACCACAGCGCCTTCTTTCACCATATCGGCTTTGATGAGATGCTTGACTCCTGTCGCAACAATGAGTATGTCGGCATCCAGTGTGAACTTCCTGAGGTCATCGGTATATACGTGACATATTGAAACCGTAGCATTGCGGTTCACAAGTATTGCAGCCATTGGTTTACCAACAACATTACTGTGACCAACAATTACGGCATGTTTGCCCTGGATCTCTACACCGTACTCTTCCAGTGCGCGGAGCACACCTTTTGGTGTACACGGCACAAAACCCTCATTCCCGATCAAAAGTTGCCCCATGTTGTAAGGATGGAAACCGTCCGCATCCTTGGATGGTTCGATCGATAGCATTACTGCTTGTTCGTTTATGTGCTCCGGAAGAGGTAGCTGCACCAAAATACCGTGAATATCATCCCTGTTATTCAGCGTATTGATATGTTCAATAAGTTCGTCCTGTGTTATGTTTTCGGCAAGGGGGATATCCTCTGCATGAATTCCCACCCTCTCGCATGCTTTGTGCTTCAACCTGACATACATTCTGGATGCAGGGTCATCCCCTACAAGGATCGTTGCAAGACCCGGGGTTGTCCCGCGATCGAGTTTAAGTTCCTCCACGCCTTTTTTAACTTCCGCTTCCAGTTTCTTTGCCAGTTTCCTGCCATCGATTATTTTTGGATCAATACTCTCGTTTGACATTGTATACCACACCTGATGCTAAGTTTCAAGTTTAAGTCTAACTTTAAGTCTGAATTTGAATTTAAGTCTAAGTCTAAATTTGAATTTAAGTAAGTCTAACTTTAGAGACTTTTTATTATCTTCTGGAATGGCTCGGAAAACCATCAAGGGACACAGAGTAAAAACAACGACCCTCTGCGTCCTCCGCGTTCTCTGCGGTGAATATTTTTGCCATGATTCATTTTATCCAGAATATATTAAAAAGTCTCTAACTTTAAGTCTAAGTCTAAATTTAGTAAATTCCTACACTTCAATAAGTCTTACAAGTTCTTGTATATAGGGAACCTGCTGCAAAGCTGCTGGACATCTGCATTGACGCTGTCAAGTACATGTTCATCATCCACATTGGCGATGACAGTAGCAATCATCTGTGCGATCTCTTCCATCTCAGGTTCTTTCATGCCTCGTGTGGTCGCAGCCGGAGTACCGATTCGCACACCGCTTGTAATGAACGGGCTTCTGGTCTCGAATGGGATCGTGTTCTTGTTAAGGATAATCCCTGCCCTGCCGAATGCAGCCTCTGCATCCTTACCTGTCATATCGAACTTGTTGAGGTTCAAAAGCATCATGTGGTTATCAGTACCACCAGAGACAAGATCAAAGCCAAGTTCGATCAATTTGTCAGCCAGTGCCTTTGCATTTTTGACGGTTTGAACCTGATCATCCTTATATCGCTGTCCCTGCGCTTCCTTGAATGCCACAGCTTTTGCTACAATAATATGCATCAATGGTCCGCCCTGGATGCCAGGGAATATAGCCTTGTTGATGCCTTTTGCGTATTCTTCCTTGCACATGATCATACCACCGCGTGGACCGCGCAATGTCTTGTGGGTCGTGGTGGTGACAAAATCAGCATAGGGAATTGGACTCTGGTGTACACCTGCTGCAATAAGTCCTGCTATGTGGGCTATGTCTGCCAGAAGATATGCTCCTACCTCGTCTGCAATTTCCTTAAAACGCTTGAAATCGATCTCACGTGGATATGCGGATGCACCTGCAATGATCATCTGCGGTTTGCTTTCCTTTGCAATTTTCATCAAAGCATCATAATCAAGTGCTTCGGTCGCTTTATCAACGCCATATGGCGCGATATTGTACAACTGGCCTGCAAAGTTCACAGGACTGCCGTGGGATAGGTGACCGCCGTGTGTCAGGTCCATGGACATGATGGTGTCGCCGACCTTGAGCACTGAAAAATAAACTGCCATGTTTGCGCCCGACCCTGAGTGCGGCTGAACGTTCACATGCTCTGCACCGAAGATCTCTTTTGCTCTCTTAATTGCAAGATCTTCTGCGATATCAACAAAATCACAGCCGCCATAGTAGCGTTTGCCGGAATATCCTTCGGCATATTTGTTGGTCATAATGGAGCCCTGTGCTTCCATTACAGCACGGCTCGTATAGTTCTCTGATGCGATCAGGTTAAGTTTGTAATCTTGACGTTCCGCTTCTTTTTCAAGTGCTTCTGCGATCCGGGGATCAATTTCTGAAATATAAGACATCTTTTCTCACCATTTGGTTGTATGTTATATGTACGTGAATATTGGTAGTATTGATTTGTAGGGCACTATCCCATTTTCCAGTTATTTTTTAGACGCAGATTAACGCTGATTCACGCAGATTTAAGGTTGCATCTGCGTTAATCTGCGTCTAATATTATTGTTAAAATCACTGGGTTTTGGAATTGTGCCGATTTGTAGTATTAAAATTATAATTTAAACTTAAACTTATAATTTAAACTTAAACTTATAATTTAAACTTAAACTTATAATTTAAACTTAAACTTAAACTTACAATTAAATTTTAAACTTACAATTACAATAGTATAAATTCTATTTTGAAACTCTAACAATCCGCCCTTCCACTTTAAGTTTACCCTCAATGAACAACTTCACAGCCTGAGGGTATATCTTATGCTCCTGTTCCAAAATACGTTCCGAAAGCGAATCCTCGGTATCGTTTTCAAGCACGGGGACACAACTTTGCAGGATTATCGGACCCGTATCCATTCCCTCATCAACGAAATGTACGGTACATCCCGACACCTTTACCCCATAATCGAGCGTCTGTTTGTGGGAATGCAATCCGGCAAACGATGGAAGTAATGTTGGATGGATGTTCAGTACCCTGTTCTTGTAAGTACTGATAACATCTTTTCCAACAATTCGCATATACCCGGCAAGTATTACCAGATCGGTATCATAACTATCAAGGATCTTTATGAGTTCATGCTCGTATTCGATTTTGGTTCCAAAAGCGGTCGGATCAATGAATACTGCATCGATACCGTGTTTTTTTGCACGTTCAAGTGCATAGGCATCTGCCACGTCGCTGATGACCACATTGATATTTGCATGTTCAATATTGCCATTCTCGATGTTATCGATCATGGATTGAAGGTTGGAACCCCGTCCTGAAACTAAAACCGCAAGGTTGGTGGTAGTAGAAGTAATAGTGTGAGTCATTGTGAGTTCATACGAGATAAATATATATTAGGTTTTGGGGATTTTCCTGTTCTACTTTGCATCTATAGTTTTAATTTGCTAGATTTTGGGTGCAAAAGTTGATTATTTTCATGGTATATCATTTTTTTTGTTCTGGCAAAATTGCTTGCTCGACTTTGTCTTTTGCCGTATCGTCTGCCAAATGGTTATCATGTATGCACTTAAACAGTTTGATTGATTTAATGTAGATACATAATATCTAAAATATAGCATTTTTTAAACATAAAGTATTTAATATATAGATATATTGTTAACATATATATGAATGAGCAAATGGAAGTTAAGGTAACTGCTTATCAAGTGATTGAAAAGACTGTTAAATCTTCAGGCAATTCAGGACGAGTTTATGTGCCAAAGGACTGGATAGGTAAAAAGGTAAAGGTATTTTTACTTGAACAATAACTAAAGTGAAATCACAATTAATTGAAAAAAAGGTCCACTGGAAAATATGGGGGGATGTTTAAATGAAATCTTTTACTTTAGTATCAGTATTCTTTTGCAATGATTGCTTGCTGGAGAGGTTTAAATAATGTCTCAAACATTAGTTCTCAGACAAATGATGAGTACCCATTCTGAAAATATTATTAAGCAGTCATCCATTGGTGATTCATGTAGTCTTGAATATATAAAAACCGAGAAAAGCGCAAAATTAGAAACAGTTTTAGAAAATCTTTCGAATGACGAAATAATAATGTCAAAACCTGAGTTCGCCAACCTTGTCAATTTTTCTGATTATAAGGATCATCCTATTCATAGATGGTTTAAGTATCGTGAAGGGTATTCAACATCACTCATAAAAACACTACTTGCACGTAAAAAAAACCAAACGCGTGTGCTTGATCCTTTCTGCGGATCTGGTACAACATTAATCGCATCAAATGAATTAGGAATTGATTCAGTTGGATTCGATATTAATCCATTGGCAACTTTTGTTTCAGAAGTAAAAACTAGAGAGTACACGAAAGAGAATGTAGAAAATCTCAAAACACTCGTAGAAGAAGTGTTGGATATATCTGGTGTACAATCTACTCCTGTTCCGAAATTAAAGATTATAGACAAAGTGTTTAATGAAGAAATACTAGAGACATTGTTAAAAATAAAATACAATCTTTCTATAATAACTTCAAGGAAATATCATAATTTTCTTAAATTAGGATGGTTAGCTATTCTTGAAAATGTTTCTAATGCACGTAAAGAAGGAAACGGTATTAAGTACAAATTCACGAAAAGGACCAAAGACGGATATGTTAAAACACCTCAAAACAAATGGGAAGATGAAGCGTTTGGCGAAAATAAATCCAGTTTCGTTGTCAAAACATTAAAGGAACAATATATCCAGATGTTGAACGATCTTGAAACGAATCCGTTTAAAAAGACTGATACGAAAGTATACACTGAATCTTCCATTCATCTCACTGACTATCTGGAAGAAGGTACGGTATCAACAGCAATTTTTTCTCCACCTTATGCAAACTGTTTTGATTATTTCGAAATATTTAAAGTAGAATTGTGGATGGGAGATTTTGTTAACGATTATAAAGAACTGAGGGATTTACGTGGCAGTGCATTACGATCGAATCCAAACACTCGACTTGATGTAGTAGGGAGAGAAATTAATTTGAAAGAACTTGATCAACTCCTTGAGTTGATGGATGAAGATGTACTGTGGGATAAAAAAATAAAAAAGTTTGTCAAAGGATATTTTGAAGATATGCACAGTGTCATGACGGAAATTTTTGATTTATTAGAACCGGATGGAGAATGTATTATTGTTGTAGGAACGTCTGCATATTCGGGTGTAATTGTACCAACGGATTTGTTACTATCAAAAATTGGAAAAAAAATCGGTTTTAGTGACATTAAAATATTTCCAACAAGGCATCTGACAACAAGTTCTCAACAACGAGGAGAATTGGAACCTTTTTTAGAGTATTTGCGTGAGAGTGTAATTGTTCTAAAAAAATCAAAACAAGAAGTTCCTCTAAAAGTTAACGAACTCCCAACAGATACAAAAATAAGAAAATATCAGAGATATAATATAACAAGTAATAACGTTGCATATTTGACACACAATATCCACAAGTACCCTGCAAAATTTATTCCACAAATCCCACGTTGGGGAATTTCAAAATATCAACAAAAGAATAAAAAAAATATAATTCTTGATCCTTTTTGTGGTTCAGGCACGACTCTAGTTGAAGGTATGCTTGTAGGTCATGAAATATATGGTATTGATATTGATCCTCTTTCTAGATTGATTAGCAAGGTTAAAACAACTAAAATTGATGAAAATGTGCTAATATCTCTCAATAAAGAAATCATTTCAAAAATTGAAATTAAAAAAAAAGGTGTGTTTAGACCGAGTATTCCAACACTGTCTCATTGGTTTAATGAAGACGCAGTTGAAAAATTATCAATTATCAGAGATGTTATAGAAGAATATAGGGGACAAAAAGACATTTATGATTTTTTGATAGTTTGTTTTTCGTCAATAATACGAAGAGTTTCTAATGCTGATAACGAATCACAAAAAACCTATGTTTCGCATACGAATATTAAGATACCCGAAGATGCTTTCCGTTTATTTAGTAGGAATATTAAACTATATAGCGATAGATTAATTGAATTGTCCAAATTAACGCCAAAATCTGGCAAAGCTAAGATATTTGATGATTGTATAGATTCAAGAAATTTTTCGGAATATTGGAAAAGGAATATTGGAACTGAAGTGGATATTGCAATAACGTCTCCTCCATACATAAAGGCGATTGATTACATCTATAACCAAATGGTGGAACATTTTTGGATTGGAGACTTATTTGGGTTAGAAAATCAAAAATTACAAAATGAGCATAAGAGAAAGTATGTTGGTACTAAGCAAATTTTAGCAGATGAATATTCAAAAAAAATACATACTGGATACTGTAAAATCGATAGCATAGTCGATGAAGTTTATAAAATTGACAAAAAGCATGCAGCAATAGTTTCAAAGTTTTTTTTGGATATGGAGGCGAACATTAAAAATGTTCATGAAGTATTAAAAAAAGGTGGACATTATATTATTGTAATTGGTAACAATAATGTTTCAGGAATTGAGATCAACTCAAATGAAATAATAGCCGAAATTGGTGAAAACAATGGTTTTAAATTAAACAATATTTTTGCATATGAAATCAGAAACCGATTTATGCGATTTCCACGCAATGGGAAAGGTGGATTGATTAAAGAGGATTGGATAGTAGATTTGGAAAAATTGTGAAACTATTCCTTATATACATTTTCTCTGTGGTATTTTATAAATTCAACATCTGGTTTAAAAGAGTCTGGAACAGGAATGGGATTAATACGTTCATTATTACTTTGATCAAAAATGTTTCTAATTCTATTGCTGTTGATTTCTTCGATTTTTGGTGAGACTTTGATTCTAAGATTGTCTGTCAAAGTAAAATATCCCCTGTCAAAAAGAATGTGGCAAATTGGACACAAACACAATCCGTTGCTCGGATTGGCACGATGACCATTCCTATTTTCATTTTCAGCATAATTTTTTATGTGGGATGCTACAGTAAGAAATGGTGATTGTATATCACATTCAGTGACGCAACAAGTATTCCTATAAGATTTTTTCACTTCTTTAGACCATGCTGATTGTTTCTTTCGAATTTTAGTTCTTGTGTAGGTGTCAGGTATGCTATAATTGCCCAATCCGATTTCACTTGCTTCCGCATCGTCTGTGGCTGAAACTATTTTTGAAACGATTTCTTTCTCATCCTCTAACAATGCAGATTCGATATCTAAAATTCCTGATAAGATATTATCTAAGTCGGAAAGTATTGCATCAATATATGGATTTTTATTAACTAAAAAATCACTGTTAATTTCATCCCAATCTCGATCGGTTAGCGTTGTTGGTAATGTTACATTAAGAACGGCATTCATGAGATTGGAAAATGTGTTAGTTAGTTGAAACCCTCCTGAGACTTCTTTTATGATTTTGCTTCTCAAAAGGTCATTTTTCCAATACGTGAAATTAGAAGTACTACTGCTTTCAGATATGAGTAATTCCAAATCATGTGTAGATATAAATCCAATTGAATCCACGTTATTTAATAGTTCATAAACAGGACGATAATTATTAGTCGGATTATTTGTGAATTTTTGTGAATCAAATGAATATAGCGAGAGAGATGATGCTAAAATTAATCCTTCAATATAATCTGCATATTCATTAAATCCATCTCCTTCTTGAATTTTTAAGTGCCACCAAATTTTCCCAACAGATGTAAAATTTAAAGGACAATAAGGTTCATCTTTGATAAAACCATATCTGATAAAAGCCCTTATTTTTGTCTGCATCGCAGAAGCACTGACTGAAATTTCATTAGCAAATTCAATTGTGGATGGATTGTTTTTATCTCCACTCCATCGTAGGTCAGAATAACGAGATTTTTTGCTAGATTCAACAAGTTTTAATAAGGAATCTATTTCGTGCTCACTCCAACCACTTCTTGAATGAAACCAATTACCACTGCCATAAGAATTCATATAAATCCATACATACACGAACATATATAAAGAATCATCTTTTCGTTTAATGAATGTTTTATAATGTTAGTATTTGATAATTGTACCCCAAATCTTAAAGAACATTTGTAAAAAAATCATCTAGAGCAGCACAATAGGTTTTGGGGATTCAAACGCGATGTTTTTTCTTCCGTTCATGGATCAGGTTATCCAGTTCGTCACAATCCGACAATTTATCCAGTTCACTTCTTTCAATAAGTACCGTACTGTCAATGGATTTCAACTTGCTGTCCCCTTCTATTATAAAAACTGATTGCGTCAGGGTGACTTCTGATATACTGCTCATAAGGTGAGCACGCTTGAGCATGGCACTGCTGTATTCACTCACACCTGTCAACATAACATTCGCATCGTCACTGGACACTGCCTTGAACGGTGCCTGTGATGTTTGCAGTACGTCATAACCAAGTGTATGTATCAAACTCAAAATGTTATCATCAGGTACCCTTTTCTGATTTTCCCGTCTCACGATCGGTTTTTTCTCAAATGACCTCAGGATATCAATGGAGCGTGCAACTGCTACATCAAGCAGTTCCTCTATCTGCAACACAATATCGATAGAAGCATCCATGCCTCCTTCTTCATATTTGCTGATGGTCCTTCTGGATACACCAAGTTGTGACGCAAGTGCACCAAGTGAGAGGGACATATCCATTCTTGCGGCTTTTAAGACATTCCCATCGATCGAGACATATAAACCTCCAGGTGCTGCCGATACCAGTGGGGGAACATCCTCTACAAAAAAGTCATACAATGTCTGGATATTCAGTGATGGAATATTGTATCTTACGTATACTACACTGTCTTCAAGGAACTGGTCACGGGTTTTGGCACCAATTACCAGCACCGAACCGCCAAGATATTGTGCAAGTGATTTCATCTCTCGTGCAGTATCTTCGTTCAGTCCGTCAATGTTATACAAGACCTTACAGAATAAGAGGGTATCACCATTCCGTGCAGCAAGGTCAAAGCTTCGTGGTCTGATATTACAACGATCCGAAACAACGAACCCCGCGTGTTCCAATACATCGATTATCTGATGTATCAAGATATCTTTTGTCATAACATATAAATTAAGTGTTTGCACATCTATATATAAGTAACCGTTGTTTCAATACAGGTATACAATTGGAGAAACAAAGTTAAGTCCCCTAGCAGGTGAATTTATCATGAGCCAGATTACCATACGTTTTGATAAGGCAAAGAATGCAATCAAACAGTACCTTAAAAAGTGCATTAATTCGAAATATTTAAAAAAACCATATAAAACAGACATTCGTTTTTTTAACATGGTGTTTACTGTAACACCAATTGTTCTCACCTTAATTGTAATAGGACTGACATGTATTGAGTATCCCGAGTATCCACTATATGGGCAAAGAGTTACTCCAACAAATTCTCAAAACTATATTGATTACGGAGATCAGTTAGTTCATAAAACGGAATATTTAATTAAAATGCCAAAAATTTTGCCATCTAGTGATATATTAATAAAACTGCCTACTGGCGTTCAAAGTTTTGAATCTATTTATGATCCTAGAGGGTATAGCATTACACCAAATGTAAATTCATCAAACGGAACTGTGAAAATCACCAATGATGATGAAATAAATCCAGTTATACTTGACATTACCTATATTGAACTAGATGTTTTACCACAGGATATTGTGGTAATGCGACCTATAAGCCCAAGTTCCAATGAATCATTTTATCTATTCATTAGAACGGCTCGATATGACATCAAACATGCAACAGTTAACTACAATTTAGTACATTGTGCAAACTTATGGCTTAATACAACTACATACGATTCATGGAAAAACCAATCAATTGTGATCTATGATAATAGTATTCCACTTCCAAACAAAAAGATTGATTCTGATGGTTCTGTAGATATTGATATCTACTCGTTGAAAGTTGGGGATTATAAGTCATATCTAATAAAGAAATATTGAGATGTTTTTGGAAATTGTTTATAATTAGGTAAATTGGAGAAACATGATAATCGGCATTGATGACACGGATTCAAAGGACGGGATGTGTACTACATATCTTTGTGCGGTACTTTTGGAGGAGCTGGAGGAATACGGGACAATAATAGGTCTCCCTCTTTTAATGCGGCTGAACCCGACAATTCCCTACAAAACCCGTGGCAATGCTTCTGTTGCGATAAATATCGATACGGACCAGCCGCAAAAAGTGATGGATCACGTGATTTTGAGGATCGAATCACTTGCAGAGATGGCGAGTGAGAGCACAAATCCGGGTGTTGTGTTTTTGCCGTATAAGGATCATGAACGTACAAAACATGCATTTGGTGAGTTTTTCAATCGTGCGGTCACTGATGTCCTGTTAATTGAAGATGCAAAGGAACTTGCACGCGACTTTAACATCCCACACAAATGTTTCAAGAACGGGCGCGGTCTTATCGGTGCACTCGCTGCGTGTGGGGCAATGCTGAACAGTGGGTGGGATCATACATACGAATATATTGCATACCGTGAACAAAATGTGTGGGGAACCCTCCGGTCAGTTGACAAAAAAAGTATCTACAAAGCCGACATGGAAACATATCCTGCCACATGGGATACGGTTGACTGCGCAAATGACCTCATTGTGTGCGTACCGCATTCCCCTGACCCTGTGCTTTTCGGGATACGTGGAAAAAGCGTAGATGATGTGACATGCGCTGCCGTTTTGATCGAGTCAGAACCCATTGAACGCTCTGTTGTTTACAAGACGAATCAGGGGACTGACATGCATCTTATTCCTGCCACAAACATTTCAGGTATCAAGGAGATGCATTCATACATCATTGAGGGTACTGTTTCCAAAACCCCTGAAACGATCCGGGGCGGGCACGTCATTTTATCGATTCGCGACATCAATGGGGACGAAATCGATTGTGCTGCATACGAACCCACAAAGAATTTCAGGGCACTGGTGCGCAAACTGATCGAAGGTGATGGGATCGTAGTGTATGGCAGTGTGAGCGGAGATACACTGAATATTGAAAAGATCCGGATCAAATCCCTTGCCGCAAAAAGTGAGACTCAAAATCCTGTTTGCCCATCGTGTGAAAAACGAATGAAATCTGCAGGTGTTGGACAGGGGTACAGGTGCAAAAAGTGTAAAACTACTGCCG
>JAUVET010000047.1 GCA_030594665.1 Methanosarcinaceae archaeon | reverse complement strand
GATTCAAATACGACCATCGATGCAAAATGGATGACAAATGAGAAGGTCGCGCTTGAGGGTGCGCTGGGTGCATCGGTATCGGGCAGACGTGCGCTCGTACTCACCAAACACGTTGGCATGAACGTATTGTCAGACCCTCTGGTAACATCCGCGACACACACGATCGGTGCAGGCCTAGTGATATTTGCAGGTGATGACCCGGGAGTTGCCGCTTCCCAGAATGAACAGGATTCCCGATGGTATGGCGAGATCGCTGAGGTCGCGGTATATGATCCATCAACACCGCAGGACGCATACAGTGCTGTTGTAAAGGCATTTGAATTATCGGAGCAGGTTAGTGCACCTGTGATCATCAGGATCACACACAGGCTGGAGATAAGCGAAAGTGCGATTAAGAGAATAAAAAGGTCGCAGCATGATACACACAAAGTGGTCTTTGATAGGTCAATATGGTCGATCACAATGCGAGGAAAACACGGAAAGTTTCACATTGAGTCTTACCCCAAACTTGTGGAAGAAGCAGAACATACGTCTTTTAACAGGCTTACAATGGGACTGGGAGGTGAGGGTGGAAATGGAAATGTTGGTATCATCTCATCAGGCTACCCTTCCGCGTTGGTCGCCAATGTTCTGGACACGCGCACCAATGTTTCACATCTCGAACTTGGCATGGTGAACCCGATCCCTTTCAATACCGTGCGCGAATTTGTGAAGGCACACAAGCGCGTCCTTATTGTTGAGGAAACCGAAGCGTTCATTGAATCTCATCTATGCGTACTTGATAACGTATTGGGGAAAAAGACAGGACATCTCCCATACGGGCAGGTCGATGTCGAGCATATTGAATATGCACTTGACCACATCAATAATGACACAGTGGTCAAATACACCGACATCCAGACGATCGCCGGCAGGGGAGTGCGTTCGATATGTGATGATTGTCCATACATGCCTTTGTATCACATCCTGCATGACCTTGACGTGATGGTCGCAGGCGACCTCGGTTGTTCGGTACGCAGCGCTCCCGCGCCACTGGAAGCGGTGGACACGGGCTTTGCCCTGGGTTCATCCATAGCGGTTGCGTGCGGATTCGAGAAAAAAGGAATCGCGGTCATCGGTGATTTTGGTCTGGCGCATTCAGGGATCGTTGGGCTCATCAATGCTGTTCACTGCGGGTTTGATGTGGTGGTCATCGTACTTCAGAATGAGGTTGCTGCAATGACAGGCGGACAGAATGTTCCTGATCTGACTGATGTCGTGCGAGCAGAGGTTGCGGATGTATCTAGTTTTGATATTGATACGGGCGTGGATGGAACTCTGCTTGAACTGATAAATGAAAAACTGGGCAAGCGTGGGGTTTCGGTAATTTTTGTTAAGGGGAAGTGCAGGAAATATTGATGTTTTGATGTACTGCAACGAACTTGGAGTATTCAGTCTACAAGCAGCCATTTCCAGAGAGGGATGAACGCTATCTCATCTTCTAATCTTCCTATGTGTGGGATTATAATCTACATAAATATGAAATTATGTGTCATTATAATCTTACATATAAAAAAAAATGTGAAAAAAGAAACATCACAAGGCAGGAACCAAAGCCCCACCTTGCATCCAAATCAACAGTTATTCGTCGTACCCGATCTCTTCTTTCGTCAAATAGCATGCAGGGTCATCTGCCCACACATTGTCGTAAATAGCCTCTGCTCGTACACGGAAGTTACCGTTGCAGATCTCTAACCATTTACATTTCGCACACCTGTCGGCATTTGCCTTGATAAGCGGCTTGCGATCCTTAAGACCAGCCATCAGTTCATCGCTTGTATCGGTCCAGATCTCACTGAATTTCCTGTCCTTGACATTGCCAAATGAATAATGTCTCCAAAACTGGTCAGCATGTACGGAACCGTCCCATGAAACGCAACCAATACCGATGCCGGTAGAATTGCCCTGATTCATCATAAGCAGGTCATACACTTCCTTGGCACGCTCAGGATCCTCTTTCAACAGGCGCAGGTAAACGTATGGACCATCACAGTGGTTGTCCACGGTCAAAACCTCAACAGGCATGCCCTTGTCATGCAATGCTTTTGTCCTGTCCATAATAAGATCTAGCACCTTGCGACTTTCTTCATGAGTCAGATCATCCTCCACAAGTTTTGTGCCGCGTCCCGCGTACACAAGATGATAGAAACAAACACGGGGAATGCCTTCCTCTTCGATAATATCGAATATTGCAGGAATATCCATCACATTCTTCTTGTTGATGGTAAAACGAAGTCCCACCTTGATATCTTCCTTCATGCAGTTGCGAAGCCCATCTATCGCCGCATCGAACGCACCGGGAACGCCCCTGAACTTATCATTGGTCTCCCTCACACCATCAAGCGATATACCCACATACGACAAACCGATCTTCTTCAGCACCTTTGCCATTTTCTCATCGATAAGTGTGCCGTTTGTAGAGATCACAGCGCGCATTCCCTTGGACTTTGCATACTCTGCAAGTTCAGGAAGATCTTTGCGCATGGTAGGTTCCCCGCCTGAGAAAAGAATCACAGGTGAACCGAATTCAGCCAGGTCATCGATCAGTTCCTTGCCCTGCTCTGTGGTCAGTTCGTCCTCATACTCAATGTCTTTGGACTGGGCATAACAGTGCACGCATCTGAGATTACAGCGCCTGCCCATATTCCAAACCACAACAGGCTTTTTGTCCTTTGAGAACTGCAAAAGATGCGAAGGCAATTTACTTGAATCGCGCTCATACCTCAGCGCATCTGATGGTTCCACAGTCCCACAGTAAAGTTTTGAAATTCCGATCATCGTTATTCTCCTAATCTATAATTATAATTATAGTAATATCATTCATGTTAATTTAAGTTTAAGTTTAAGCTTAGTTCAAATCTATGAGTAATCCTCGTTTTTCATCAAATCCGATCTCGATCGAAGATGCACCTTTAACCAGAGCCTTATCCACATGTATTGTCACGCCGCCTCTTTCGTAAGTGACATCACCTGCAAGTGCTTTTTGCACAGGTGTGATCTCAAGTCGCGAACAGCAACCGCCCCCACCTATGAATATACGCATTGCTTTAGCATTCTCATCCCTTAAATGTTGTTGTATGTATCCAATCGCTTTATCGCCGATAATAAGATCATTCAATTTTCATCACCAAATAAATACCATTTCTGTCAAAGTCAATTCGAAATATGTTCCTTCACTTTGTTGACAAGTGCTTCAAATGTATATTTGTCAGGTATGACCTCAACTTCGACTCCATAGCTGTTTAACGTATCTGCCGTAGGAATTCCAATTGCTGCAACAGTGGAATCATTCAATACATTTACAATCTGCTCACCGACACCCATCGCATCCGCATTCGCAAAGAAATTACGTATCATCATGGAACTTGTGAATGCAAAGACCGTGATCTTTCCCGAAACTGCAAGTTCGATCAGTCCTTTCTGTTCGTCCCCATCCGGCATTCCAAGAGTGTAAACTTGTGTCTCAAACACCGATGCGCCACATTTTTCCAATCCTGATATCAGGATTTGTGCGCCGTAAGAACTCCGTGCGATGTCAATCGTCTTGCCACTGACATCAGGACACAGGTACTCGACAAGTCCACCGGAACTGTAAACTTCCGGCATGCCGGAGTCGTTAATTCCAAGTTTTTGAAGTGCTTTTTGAGTGTTTGGACCAATCGCAATCACGTTTGTTTTCTTAAGCGCATCGATAAACGAATCACGTTCTCCATCAGGAATTTTACTGAGCGTAAAATCAATGCCATTTGCACTGGTAAAGATCACGTAATCAGATTCACCTTCGATCACGCGCCTGACAAAATCATCAAACCCGCTATCCACTTTGTCAACGACCTCGATCATCGGGACTGCGACCGGCTCAAATCCGAGTGATTCCGCGAGTTTTACGGACTCCTCAATGTAACTCTCAGGACGCATGATGGCAAGTACAGGTTTAGGGTTTGGGTAAGGTTTAGACATGTTGTTTTGATCTATCATTTGTTGTTTGTCTCTTGAAAGAGTGTGCCTCAATCATTGTACGGTCTGTGCACCAAGTATCTCGTGAAGTTTGACAACATCCCCGATCAGCGTGATCGCAGGTGCTTTCACGCCTTGCTCTTTTGCAATATCTGCGATGGTCTCAAGGGTTCCAATTGTCACGCGCTGGTCCGGGCGTGTTCCTCGCTCAATAAGTGCAACAGGTGTTTTGGGGTTCTTCCCAAATTTGAGAAGTTCTCCGGTATTGCGTCCAAGCATCTTGACACCCATGAAAATGACAATCGTACCATCGAACCTTGCAAGTGTTTCCCAATCAAGGGCAGTCTCATCTTTTGTAGGGTCTTCATGTCCTGTTATGAACGTAACCATTGACGCATGGTCACGGTGCGTCACCGGAATGCCTGCATAGGCAGGTGCAGCGATCGCAGATGTTATGCCCGGTACAACTTCAAACTCGACGCCGGCTTCAACAAGTACTTCCGCTTCCTCGCCGCCGCGTCCGAACATGTATGGGTCTCCGCCTTTTAAGCGAACTACCATTTTGCCTTCTTTTGCTTTTTTAATGATCAGTTCGTTGGTTTCCCACTGTGAAAGTCTGTGGTCTCCTGCAAATTTACCGGCATCAATTTTTTCAGTATTCTGTGGAATTGAATCAAGAATAGCCTTACCAGGCAGCTGGTCGTATATCACGACATCCGCAGTATCAATAAGCCTGCGAGCTTTCATTGTCAAAAGTTCAGGGTCACCCGGACCTGAACCTACAAGATAAACTTTTCCGTAATTATTGGTCATGTTATTACAAATCCTCTAAATTGTGATTTGGCAGTTTAATGATTTGATATAATAAATAGTATATTGTATAAATCCCGGGATTTTGAACATGTGGGCAGTATACAATATAATTATTCACCTAAAGTTACTTTTATAATGCATGACTCATATAATAATATTAAGATTGTGATGGTTAATTGCAGTTAAAGTGGGTAGAAATAAATTTGCTACAACAGCAAATAAGATAAAATAGGCGTCATAAGCACTGTCTGCACTTTAATAAAAATTGGGTGTAATAATATGGATTTTAATCAGGAACGCGTAACTACAATTCATGATTTTTGTATCGATAAAAAAAAGATGAGTAGGAGACTCCATGACTTATCACTTGTGCGCCCATCGGTCATAATTATTCCGATGTTGTATGAGGAAGTGGAGAACGAGCCACTTCTACATATCGTTGACCAGTTGAATGAATGCGAATGTGCCAAGCAGATTGTAATTGCCCTTGCGGCTGACGATATTCATCAGTATAAAACAGTAATGCGTTTTTTCAAGCGTCTGAAACAGCCTCATCTGATTATTTGGTGCAATGGTCCCCGGATAACGGGAATACTTGAAGAATTAAAAGAAAAAGAACTTGATGTGACGCAATTTCGCGGAAAAGGAAAGGATGTCTGGATTGCCATTGGTGTGGCAAGTCTTAAAGCATATGCAATCGCGCTTCATGATGCCGATATTGTCACATATTCAAAAGACCTGCCAGCAAAATTGTTGTATCCGATCATTGAGCCTGAACTTAATTTTATGTTCAATAAAGGCTATTATGCAAGAATTGACATAGAAAACCATATCATGTACGGCAGGGTGTTTCGTCTTCTTGTCCGCCCAATGATCGAGACTCTTCAGGGAAATATAAAATACGAGTCAGATGTCTTGCAATATCTTGCAGCATTCAAATATACACTATCGGGTGAATTTGCAATGCGAAGTGATCTTGCACTGAACATAAGGATCCCGGGAGATTGGGGACTTGAGGTTGGACTTTTAGCAGAGGTTTACAGGAACACGACACTAAAAAAGATATGCCAGACAGACCTGGGATTTTATGAGCATAAGCATAAGGAGGTAAGTGCTGATACAAGTGAGGGACTTTTCAAGATGGTACGGGATATAATGACATCATTCCTTCGAATTGTCACAGAGACCACAAATACTCCGATATCTGAATCATTCTTACACAGCATACATGTCAAGTACAAACGTCTTTCACAAAATCTGATAAGACAATATCATGCAGATGCCCTTTGTAATGGATTGCATTACAACAGGCACATGGAAGAGACATACGTTGATTCATTTTCAGACGTTATAATGGATACAGGTAAGGATTACCTGAATAATCCATCAGGAATACTCCTGCCGGATTGGACCCGAGCACTTGCCGCAATGCCTGATCTGAGGAAAAGACTGCGTGATGCAGCGCTTAAAGATGTAGAGGCTTGTAAGGAATCAAAGTAGATTTTCCTGTTGCACCTAAAAGCATAATCTAAAAATATATACTATCGAGATCCTCTACCGAGATCCTCTACCGAGGATTTCTATCAAAACCCTCTATACCAAAAAAGTGGGAAATGTTAGATTGAATGATTCAATCCGTAAATCTCTTGTTGCCTTTGATGTTTTACAGACTCGAAATAAATCCGACTTCAAAAGATTATCTACTTGCTCAGCATATAGAGCAGTATATCCTTGTTGAGTTTTCCCTCGCGTGACAGTTTGTCAGCGATCTTCTCATCGGACACACCTTCTGATTTCAACTCTTTGATCTTGTCAGTAATTGCAGGCGAGGTGCTGTAATATTCGTTAATATCCTTTCTGTGTCCCCAAACGTCACCTTCTATCAGTTTGATGTTTTGCATCTCCATGAACATCTCGATCGATTTCGATACTGTGCGCCTGTATGAACCCGGAAGTTGGATAACCTCAACTTTTGGACAAGTCTGCACAAGTGTAAAAATGTCTGTGTTCGATGGTCTGAATGCAAGGTGTATGACCTTCTCATTTTGATTAAGATTTGGAATCTCTTCTCTTGAACTAACTACTCTTATTTTCATTTGATTGCCCCAGTCCTTTACTTAACATTTATAACACAAACTGAACTTAATAAAGTATTGTATGTGCTCACCTATTAAATAATTACCGATTGACATGAAGAATTATGCAAATTCAGTCTTCGAATCTGGCTCTCACTGCATCGGCATGCGCAGTTAGTCCTTCTTCTTCTGCAAGTGCTATAATGGTATCCTTGATGCCGTTTAGTCCATCTTTCCCGATTCTCTGGATACTTGAGTACTTGACAAAGTGGTTGATATTGAGCCCTGAATACACTTTTGCATATCCGGCTGTTGGGAGTACATGATTTGTTCCTGATGCATAATCTCCTGCCGATACAGGTGCATAGTTACCGACAAAGATGGAACCTGCATTCTCAATCCTATCCAGAACTGAGTCTGCATCACTGACCATTATCTCAAGATGTTCTGTTGCGAACTCGTTTGCAAAATCGATGCAAACATTCATGGAATCTGCAACTAACACTGCCGCATTTTTGAGTGATGCATCCACGATCTCACGCCGTTTGGTATTCTCAGCCTGCCGGATGACCTCGTCCCGAACGTTCTCTGCAAGGGAACCGGAGGTCGTGATCAATACCGAAACTGCATTTGGGTCATGTTCTGCCTGTGCAATAATGTCGGATGCTGCCATTTTTGCATCTGCCGAATCATCGGCTATGATAAGCACTTCACTGGGTCCGGCAGGGAAATCAATTTCAGCCTCTTCCCGAACCTGCATCTTGGCTGCCGTTACATATACATTACCCGGACCCACGATCTTGTCAACTCCCATCACAGTCTCGCTGCCGTATGCCATAGCACCGATAGCCTGCACTCCACCGATCTTGTAAACATGATCAACACCTGTTACCCTCGCAGCCGCAAGTGTAAGAGGGTTCACGCTACCATCTGATTGTGGGGGCGTGCACATGACAACATTCATCACACCTGCAACCTTTGCAGGTATCACTGTCATCAGCACGGTTGAAGGGTAGGATGCCCGACCTCCCGGAATATATGCGCCGACACTGCCAAGCGGTGTGACTTTTTGCCCGAGTTCGATACCCGGTGCAATTTCGATAAACCACGTACTTTGCGGCATTTGTGCAGTATGGAACGTGCGTATATTTTTTGCTGCAATTTCAAGGTGCTGCAGGAGTTTATCATCGAGTTTGTTCACAGCCTCATCGATCTCCTCTTTTGTGACTTCGATGTTTGTAATTTGAAGTTTTGCACCATCGAATTGTTCTGTATAACGTATCAGGGCACTGTCGCCTTCTTCTTGCACATCGGAAAGTATGGATGCCACGGTCTCATTGACGTCTGCAAGTTCTCCGCCACGGTAGAGCAGTTTTTCCATCTCTGCATCGGTAACATCGGATAAGTGTTTGTACAGCATGATAATCGTCTCTTGTTTTGCGTTTCTGCTTCTGATATGCACACATTATGTTTAAAACTTACATATGATCAGTTAAAATCATTGAACGTTTTCTGACCATCATCCAACAACGAATCCATAGTCTTAGATTCAACCACAGTCCCACTCGCCCTGTCTTCAATTGTAACTCCAAGTTGAGTGAGTATCTTCTCTGCGGTCTTAGATCCTACAATTTCAGAGATTACAGCAATGCTAGCCTGTTTAAGTTCAGTTTTGGACTTAAAGCCTGCATCATAGAGTTTACGTGCACGAACACGTCCAACATTCCGAATCCCGACAAGTTCACCAAGTTCAGGGCTTGCACCGTATTTTATACGTTTTTCAAGCTCGTAGGCTTTGTCTGCACCAGATGCACCCGTGAGATTTGCAAGTTGTGCAGTTGCATGCATGAGCCACTCGGCAGTATTGGAGAAT
>JAUVET010000034.1 GCA_030594665.1 Methanosarcinaceae archaeon | reverse complement strand
TGTACCCGAGTGCAACCTCTTTGAAATTGTGGGCTCGCTCGGCAGCCGGCTGGGTTGGCATTGATTGTCTTAATGACATGTGCATTCACCTCCGCAACCGGTTTCGCTTTCACTCTCGCTTTCACATTCCTTCTCATAAGCGTCAACCGCTTCCGCCTCTTCAGGGCGATACAGTCCAAGGCGGCTCATCATGAGATTGAAATCAACTTTACGTGCATCGAATTCAGGACCGTCAACACATGCGAACTTTGTTTCGCCATCGATCAGCACCCTGCATCCGCCGCACATTCCTGTGCCATCCACCATGATAGGATTCAGGCTTACAAGAGTTTCAACATCAAAAGGCTCGACAACACCTGCGACAGCGCGCATCATGACAGGAGGACCGATCGCAACGATCCTGTCAACCGCTTCGTCGCCTTCCAGCAGGTTTAGTACTATATCCGTAACAAATCCGTGATGCCCTTTTGAACCGTCATCTGTTGTGATGTAAACTTCATCGCTTTCGGTTCGCATTTCATCTTCAAGTATCAGGAGGTCTTCACTTCTTGCACCTATGATAGAAATAACCCTGTTTCCGGCTTCGCGGTATGCTTTTGCCTGTGGGTAGATCGGGGCAACACCGACACCGCCACCAACCAGTACAACCGTGCCAAGTTTTTTAATTTCGGACGGCTGGCCAAGAGGTCCGACAAAATCCTGCAACGTGTCATCGGTTGTGAGTTTTGCAAGTTGTTTTGTGGTCTTCCCCATTTCCTGGAAGATGATGGTCACGTAACCTTCATCCACGTTAAAATCCGCAATTGTGAGCGGTATGCGCTCACCGGTCTCATCGATCCTGAGGATAATGAACTGACCTGCCTTTGCGGCTTTTGCAACATCAGGAGCCTTTATTTTCATAAGGTGCACAGTGGGCACCATTTCGTATTTTTCTAATATATCGTATGTCATGAGATCACTTTAGAATTTGGTTGAAACTATTATGTATCCATTATGTTTGATTTTGCCTCTACGATTGTATTTATGTTACTTAAAAGAGACTGTCGAAAAAGTCCACATTTCTAAGCATTCCAGCTTATGAATGAATTGTGGTGCAACGCAGCATAGTGTTTTCACATGTCAATGTTATTAAAAATGTTCTAATTTTATCATTATCATTATCACTTTCCCGACAGTCCCTATATTAGAGATCAACGTTTAATTTTTGACTATTGAAACCATGTATTAAAGCAATCACTTCATGAACCTGGGTTGAAGGGTTACTTTTTACACTTTCGAGACTTACGTCATTGGATGAATGATATGCATTTAATTTTTCTGCATTTTTGATCGCATTTTTTCGAAATGGCAGGAGTTCACCATAATAATCCTTATTTTTCTTGTAGTCTTTGATGCGTTTTTCAAGTCTATTATCTAATTTTTCCGTTGTAAATGGATATTTATCGCACTCATAGTGCAAAAGAAACCAGAGTTCAAAACGAGGATTTGAAAGACACATTTTTATTTTTGCGGTTCTAGCTTTTTTAAAAGCTTTTGCAAGATTGACTTCCTCGTTTGCATCACGATCAAAAACACAGATCACCTCATCATTGCCCTCAAGTGAGAAATGTCCCCTCTTTATTTTTGTTATGGCAAAATCTACAATCCCGATTGCATCTTTGCTAGAACACGTTACCGTCTGAATTTTCACATTATTTTCCCTTGTTCTGTAATTCTCAAAATACAAGGGTTCGGTCTTTTCCCCTTCACAAACAATATAAAGAGTGCTTAAAGGCTCCCTCACTCCCCTTTTTCGACCTCTGAAAAAACTCATGAAGATACACCCTCAATGTTTTTTATAAATGGAACCGCCCCATATCTTCCAGCCAAATATCCTTTTTCAATGTTGGCATCCTTTCTCTGATTGAACTCCAATAGGGAAAAAAGATTCGTATTCCCAAATTTCGCATCTTTTTCAGTGAACCATATCTGATCTCTTCTAAAGATATCCTGATCCAGAAAAGTCGAATTGTGTGTTGTGAACAATAACTGGGAATTGCTTTTATTTATTTCCGGATTATTGAACATGCCAATTAAAAATTTACACAAAAAAGGGTGTAACTTAGAATCAAGCTCATCTACAATCAATATGCTTCCATGATTCAACGAATCTATCCATGGCCCAATAAGTGAAAATAGTCTTTGCGTACCATCCGATTCTTCTTTGAAGTCAAATTGTACATCAATTTCATTTCCATCCTCATCATTTCCTTTATGAAAAAGTTTAACGTCAATGCTATTGATACTATCAATCTTATTATCAGGTTCATCGATCATTTTTTTTAAATCATCAGGAAGGTTCGGATAATCTTCAACTGGAATTTCTTTTATGGATACATTTATATCATCAATAGCTAAATCAGCTACAGCAAGGGCTTTTAATACAGTTTTTCTAATCTTTATATTTTCGTGAATTGATCTTGCAGTAGAATGTTCATTCAATGACCCAGCCGGACCAATTATGGTCAAAACGTCTAAAAACCACTTAAATGGTTCAAGCGTTTTATCGTAATTCTGCTGAGCGGAATTTGATAGATAAAATATATTTTCAAGTGTCCTTTCTGCCATTCCTTTTTGTTTAGACTGATCGATTGTAAATTTATAATTCGTCGTATCATTTCTTTCAAAAATCATTGCCTTGGTACCTTTTGGATAGTAGTAAAGACATTCATCTATGACTTTCTCACTTGTAAATGAAACTTTGTAATTATATCGAATTCCATCCTGAACAAAATTAATATCAAATTTTGATGGTTTTGACAAATATTTATTGTCGAGTTTAAATGGTGAAAACTGTATATTTTGACCTGGAATGTTTTTACTTGATGTTCCGACCAGAAATCTCAAATAAACAAGTGATTTTAGAACATTACTTTTCCCCGATGCATTAGCCCCATAAAGCACTGCACTTCTGAGTAGACTATTATTTTTTAGTGCTTTTTCTCCTGTAATTAGATTGTTATCAAGAGATTTATCACTTGAAGCTAATAAACTGAAACATACTTCTTCTTTTATAGAAAGAAAATTTTCAACACTAAAATCTATTAACATGAATTATGCCTCCATAATGCGCATGATTTATTCAAATTTGAATAAATATCTGCGATATTTGTGGAAAAACCACATTTTTACAGAGATTATTGTTTATATTGTATATATTTGTTTTGTGTTGGTTACAAATGATTCTAAAAATGGATGATATCAATATTTACAGAATAACAACATAAATTAATATTTCATAGCGTTGCGGGAACGTGCGCGCTTCGCGCGATGGCAGCACTGGTATTTAGAATAATCTAAAACTATGCCGCCCTACATCTTTTTTATTTAATATTGCATCGATGCACCGGCTAAACAAAATACAAAACAAAAAAAATAGAAAGGGCAGATCAAACCTTAATATCGATCTCAAACCCGACCACAGGCTGCCCCAATCCGAAATTCGTGACAACCTCCGGATAGAACTCGCCCATGACACCGACCTTTTCACCATCAACAAGGATATCTGCTCGCCTGCCTTCCAAAAATGCCGCATCCTGTGATTCCACAACCTCATAATCTACCATGCGCTCACGCATCATGGCATCCACGAGCTCGCGCACTTCCGTAAAGTTCGCCTGTGGATGGATGGATACCGCAGCCAGATGGCGGCGATTGCTATTGTTAACCACAACCTCTCCCACTTCAAAGATACGCTGCGGGAGTTCGCGGTGTTGGTTCAATGAAAGGATCTCCATAAGATTTGGCAGGATAGTTGTACGCAACATGGTCTGGTCTTCACTGATCGGATGTAGTACATGAGTGACATTATCCGTCCTTTCACGACACATCCACTCGAAATGGATCCTCTCATTTGTCATGGTGAATGGCATTACTTCTGAATACCCCAGACCTACCATGATCTCACGCATCGCAGTCCTTGCCAGTGATATCTCATGTGCGCTCCCGACTGTGGAACTCTTTGGGAAATCCGGCTCAATGTTGTCGTATCCGTATCCGATCGCAATGTCCTCGATAATATCATCGATATTCAGGATATCGGCACGATACGAAGGGATCTCGACCTCAAGTGTATCACCATCGATACTTCGTACACCAAATCTCATTCTCTCAAGTTGCGCAACGATCTCATCCATTGGAAGATCGATACCGATCAATGAATCCACTTCCGATCTTGTGACCTTATGAACCCGGGGCGTAAGGTCCGGTGTGATCTTCGTGCTCCCATCCGGCATTATAATTTTCACGGATCCAACTTTCCCGCCCCGCTCTGCAAGTGATGTCACAACGATGTTGAGGGCAGTGTAAACAGCATCTGCAAGTCCTGTCACATCAATGAACAGTTCGGTAGTGCTCTCCTCGACCCGTGTCAGGTTACCATTAATGATCGGTGGGAACGAAAGAACATTGTCATTTGCATCCAGTATAAGTGGATACTTGGCAAATCCCTCCACAAGATTGGCAAATCCCACGCCTTTCGGATGTTTTTCAAGTATGTCGCGCATTGACATCGGTTCCGTAAAATCAAGCGGAATGAACTCGAAATCCGGGTCTGCCGCAACGTATCTGAAAGGAGCCTTGATATTTGCCATATCGTGCACACCAATGGATACTTTCTTACGATCGCGTCCAAGTCCCCAATGCAGATCTTCCTGCAAGTCCATGAGTGACTTTATCGAATTTTCATCAAAACAGACACCCCTTACAACCGCACACCCAAGAACAGGGCGTATGTCCGCAATCGCCTTGTCCAGTGTTATCTCAACATCAGAAGGTGTCACTTCAAATTCACAAAGACCTTTCTCAATGTCCAGGAATCCCCTCATTGCGCGTGCGACTCCCTCTACACTGTAGAGGTCCGGTCGGTCAGGGAAGAACTCGATGTCAATCGACTCTTCTTCCACACGCTCGATATCCGCCCCGATCATGGGCACGCGGTCGATTATCGTATCCTTGTCTACACGAGTGAGTTTTTCCATGTCATCGTATTGTAGGGTTATAATTGGCATAAAAGGGTCCTCTGGTTATTTTATGTATGATTAATATCTGACCACAACATGTTTAACTTTGGATTTAATGTTTTTCATTGCAGGTCAAGTTTTGACAGTTTCTAGTTTTTTCTTATCGGGAATGTTTTTATTAATTCTGGCTGTCAGGTTTCGGATGCTGGCATATCTGCACGGTGTGACCTTCGCCCGGATCCAGAGGCTGTCAGGGTTCAAGGTGTGTGCTGCAAGTCTGGTCTAATCCATGGTCACCCTTGAAAATGGATTATTCACCTACAAAGATTCAGAAAGTTAATATAAGGTCATAGCCTTATAATGCATCATAATAAGGTTCTAGCCTTATAATTACGTGAAAGTGGTATCTCCATGGTAGATGATAAAATATTCGCAGTTTTGACTGGTGATCTAGTAGGATCATCCAGATTTAAAACAGAAGAACAGCGCAATGAGGTTCTTTCTGTCCTTAAGGATTCATTCGACAAGATTGAACCGCCCGATATAATCGCATCACGATTTACGATTCATAGGGGAGATAGTTTTCAGGGTGTACTGCGCAGTCCGGAGGAAGCATTAAAAGCTGCAATAATTATTCGTGCCAACTTACTATCAAAATCTTTTGGGAAAAAGTCACGCTTGGATGCCAGAATAGCTATTGGTGTGGGTAAAATTGATTACTTGCGTGATAATCAGGTTGGTGAAGGTGAGGGTGAAGCTTTTAGGAATTCCGGTTTAGAACTTGACAAGATGAAAGGAGAGCGACACATAACAATAAAAACCCCCTGGGACGAAATTAACGAAGAACTGCAAACAGATTGTGCTTTGCTTGATGCATTAATTAATCGATGGACAAAAGAACAAGCTGAAGCAGTACTATATCAAGTTCAGGGATATAAACAAGAAGATATTGCAAAAAAATTGAACACAAGCCAGTCTGCGGTGTCTCAGCGTCAGAAAATCGGTGGTGCCTGGGCAGTTCACCTGTTTTTTGAGCGCTTCAAACTAATTGTTAAATATAAGGTTGGGGACTTATAACCATTGAATATAAGGTTGTGGACTTATAATGTTAACCCAAATGGAAATATCGTTACTAATTCGTTTAATAATCGCTCATCTACTTACTGATTTTGTATTTCAAAGTGATTCATGGGTCAAACGGAAGTATAAGGATGGCTGGCATTCAAGATATCTCTATGCACATGGCGCAGTTGCAGGAATTCTGGCATATCTTTTCTCCGGTCTTTGGAATTTAATCTGGATCCCTGTCACAATTGCTGCCACACACATTATAATTGATGGGGTAAAAGCAAATTTTGATGATAATATCAAATCCTTTTCATTAGATCAACTTGCACATTTTGCTGTTATTTTTGCTATCTGGATATGGATAATGACCCCAAGTCTTGAAGATCTGGCAGTTTTAAAACTGTTATTTTTGCCTGGAATCGAAATTTGGATCGTAATAACAGCTTATTTAATAGTTATCTGGCCAAGTAGTGTGTTGATCAGTAAGTTGACAGAAAAATGGAGAATAAATGTCAATGAGGGTGAAAGTTTAGAAAATGCCGGAAGATGGATTGGCAGATTGGAACGTTTTCTAATTCTTACTCTTGTCCTATTGCAAAAATATGAAGCAATCGGTTTGTTGGTAGCTGCAAAGTCAATTTTCAGATTCAGTAAATCAAGATGTGTAGGGGAGTATGTTTTGATTGGAACTTTGATCAGTTTTGCTATAGCAATCGTTGTTGGGTTAATTGCAAATATGTTTTTATGATTTCCCTCCACAAGATTGGCAAATCCCACACCTTTCGGATGGTTTTCAAGTATGTCGCGCATTGTCATCGGTTCCGTAAAATCAAGCGGGATGAGTTCAAAGTCCGGATCTACTGCAATATATCGAAAGGACCCTCAATGTTTGCCATATCGTGTACACCGATGGACACTTTCTTACGATTGCGGGCACAATACCAAAATCCAGTGATTTAAACAATTATATTAGACGCAGATTTACGCTGATTTACGCAGATGCAACCTTAAATCTGCGTAAATCTGCGTCTTAAAAATCACTGAAAAATGGAACAGTGCCCGATTGCGTCCAAGTCCCCAATGCAGAACCTCCTGCAAGTCCATGAGTGACATCCTGAAAATTTACTGTCAAAAGTCATTCATCGTTGATTGTGTAGAAAGACCAGCCCATTTTTTTAATATTAAATTAATTGACCCCATTGTTTTAAAGTGCACTTTGAATCTGTCAGTTGCAACATATTTTGCATCTTTTTTTGTCAAGTACTCTTTAAGTTGATCCTTAACCAGTAGATCCATTTCTTTTACTACTTTGTCATTTAGTTTCTTAATAGTACTGGGATCTACTTTCAAGTACAGCCTTTCCATTCCATCTTCTACAATTTCAGCAGCAGTTTTTCCTTCACATGTAGGGTTAAAAATTTGCATTATAATTTCAACCAAACCTCTAAGCAATTCGTTTGGCTTATTATGCATTTCAGGGACGATTGTAATTGGAATTGCAGGAACCTTTGATAAATCTATACCCTCTGAATCTTTCAATTTCTTTGAAAGCTCTTGATTCTGAATGCACTCAATTTTTTTAATCTCAAGATTTTTTTGTACAATCAATTGACAATAATTTCCATCATTTAAATACTGGAGTCTACTCGATAAAACATCTGGTTGTTTATTGTGATGTTTTTTTAATCCATGGATGTGCAGGTGCTCAGAGCTAATGGATTCGTATTTTTTAAGCTGATATTTTTTAGATTTATGGGAATCAGTTGTAAGTTCCAAAACTACAACTCCGTTAGAACTGCTTGCTATTATGTCTGGTGTAGGATATTTATTTTCATCCGAGGATGCGCACATTTTTTCGATAGCGTATTTAAACCCCGCAGCCTTGAACGGACCTACATACTTCGTTTTTTTACTCTCATGAAAAAGTTGTATCGTATTTCTCCATAAAACAATTCGATCATTAGGATTAAACAAAAATTTCAACCCCATCATGAAAAATAGAAGTATTGCCTGTACTGTCTTCTCCTTGAATAGTAGCTATTCTTGGTGCTGCATTTACGCATCCTTTTCCAGGAACGGTTAAATATGCAAAATCCGGTCCCAAATCTAGAAAAACACGGTCCCATGTGTGTAAATCTATACCTTTATATCTCTTGAAATCCTCTTCGGATTCAGTTTCCACAAGCCATAATTTCATGTTTCCTGTTCCATTCATTACTTTTTCTGAAAATGATTCTAAATCAATAGGCTGAGTGAAATCGATCTCAAACGCACCCATTGAACTGTCTCGAAGTTTAGTAGCTTCCAGAAGAGAGTCTTCATATAGGCTTGCAGCCTCCGAAATCGATAACAACGTTTCATCTACAGATTTTGCACTATTAATTGTCACTCTTCCATTGCTATACCATTCAGATGATAAAACAACTACATCATCTCTCTTTTTTTCCCATCTTGCACTGTGAATGGCAAAATTTTCTTTAGCAATCGCAATTATTTTATCCAATCCTTCAATTGATCTATTTGGCCTGTACCAACCCTTTAAACTAAAATTTCCTGCATTTTCTTCAGAGTGTAAACCATCTTCAAACTTAAACCCAAAACCTCGCTGAGTCCAGGATTCTTTATTTTCCCATTGTAATAATTGTCTGCGTGCTAACCAACAATTATCAAATCCCTGACAATTTATAATCCAATTATTAAGAATTTGTTTTGTATTTTCGGAGTCAAGTAAACTATAAATTATCCATACTCTTTCTCTGCTAGAATCTAAAAATAGGCTATATGGATTATTTCCGAATTGATTTACATACCAATCTTCTGCATCAAGTTTTCTCCATTTACCATCAGGGCACGCTGTTTCTGAAAGCTTATTTATTTGTCTCGATAAGATAAGCCTTAAGCTGAGTGGAATGGTTTTCACCATATGCAGCCATAGATTCTTTATTTTTATCAAGGCCAACTTGCACTTTTTCTTTGAAATCATGTAACGTTAAAATTTCACGCATAAGGTTGCAACTCATATGTTAATCAGTAACAATATTTCATAATCAGTATTTTTAATATATAGTTCTTGTGTATATATTATATTCCACACACATATTTGAAATCGTTGTACTGTTGCATTTTATCCGTCTTGCTTTTTATCGAACATCACGACCACCCCAATACCCATATAAGTGAATAAATATGATAAACGTAGCAAAATACAACCTGCACATTTTGGCAGCGTTATCTACCCAGCATTGCCTTCGATATGTCGCAAAATACTGGCAATTTCTTCTTTCAATTCGGGAATGTCTCTTTCGGCAGTGTCCCATACCTCGTCCAGATCCACACCAAAATAAACATGTATCAATTTGTCCCTCATACCTGCTATGTCCTGCCATGGTATGTGTGAATACTTATCTCGCAGGTCAGAGGACAGTTTCTTTGTTGCTTCACCAATAATCTCAAGTTGCCTGATGACCCCGTCCTGAACAAGTTTTGCACCATAAAAATCCTCATAATCCATTCCTTGTATATACTCCTCGATCTGGCAAATTGAATCAAAAATGTGATGTAAATATATGGTATTATTAGTCATGGTAGAGTGTTTTTACCTCACTTTTCACTTTATCCCCATGTTCTCCAGTATCACTCCTAAATTCACCGTTTTCCATCCTAAATAATCTCTCCTAACGTCCATTCCTCTCGATTTTCACTAGTAAAACACTTTTTTAAATTTTTTATTTGTAGAACAGAATTATAAACCAAAACCTTTATATAATACCTGTTTTATAATGTATATATAGAACAGACCATGCATCTACAAAAACACCCCCGAAAA
>JAUVET010000103.1 GCA_030594665.1 Methanosarcinaceae archaeon | reverse complement strand
ATTTGATCTGATCCGGTTGAACTTTCCAAAAACACACCAAAGTTAAATATCTTGAATCGCATTACCAACTGTAAAATACCAATATGGGCGCGTGGCCTAGCCAGGATATGGCGGCAGCCTCCTAAGCTGCAAGTCAGGGGTTCGAATCCCTTCGCGCTCGTGTTTGTTCCAGTATATGTTTTATAAACATATAGTTCGAGTTAAATCGACCGGAGGGAGATTTTTCTCGTAGTATTTATTTTAGTCACGATATTATCACAGGGGGCAGGATTTTGCTAAGGAAAGCTACAATATCAGATGTTGAAGCAATGAAGCAGCTTATCAACAACTATGCAAAACAGGAATTGATGCTTGCTAAGTCATTTGGAGAACTGTATGAGCATATTCGCGATTTCTATGTGTATGAGGAGAATGGTGAGATCATTGGATGCTGTGCTTTACATATCATGTGGGAAGATTTTGCAGAAGTGCTATCCCTTGCTGTAAATCCCAAATTCAACAAACGCGGTATAGGTTCTAAACTTTTAGCAGTATGTCTTGAGGATGGATATGCACTTGGTGTGAAAAGCGTATTTACCCTGACCTATGCACCAGAGTTTTTTGAAAAAAATGGTTTCACAAGAGTGGAAAAAACAACACTTCCGCACAAAATATGGATTGGATGCATCAAGTGTCCGAAGTTTCCGGAATGTGATGAGATCGCACTTGTGAAAAAGTTAGTGTAGGAAATGACTGGATCGATAGTCTATGAGTTTTCATGTGTTATTGATTAAACCCACAACTTACAACTTACAACCTACAACCTACAACCCACAACTTACAACTTACAACCTACAACCCACAACCCACAACTTACAACCCACAACTTACAACCCACAACTTACAATTCTCATATCTGCAAATACGACAACGGTTGAAACCATTTTATATTTCAGATTCGTGGTGTAGGAACGTGCCGCGCTGCGCGCGTGTAGAGCACCGTTTTTCGCATCTGTCTTAACTATTTTCATCTAGCGACATTGTATGGTTGAGTCGACATTAGTGGAAAAGGTGGGTTGTAAAGCAATGGGATTACATATCTGATGATTTTGTCCCGGGGCCATAAACATCGATAGGTTTTTATCTAATTCGTATAATGCTATATTGAAATTTCGACAGAAATACTCGGTAGAGGATTTCGGTAGAAATTCTTGACAGAAATATTCAACAGAAATTCTCGATATTATATCGAATAACATAATTACGAAAGGAGAATCTAATATGGTAGCAAAAGTAAACGTAGAGGAATGTGTAGGTTGTGGAACATGTGTGGACGAATGTCCGGCAGAAGCAATCTCAATGAACGATAACGACATCGCTGTTATAAACGCAGATGAATGTACCGACTGTGGTGCATGTGTAGATGCATGCCCAACCGAAGCAATCGCAATGGAATAAGATTACTTATTCCATTTCATTTCTATTTTTAGTATCCATTATTTTCTTTTTTAGAGGTAGCTATGGCAAAGCCGATCAGAGCAGGTATATTAGGCGCCACCGGCGCAGTCGGACAGCGTTTTATCCAGGCATTGGACAATCATCCATGGTTTGAGATAACATCACTTGCAGCATCGCAGCGAAGTGCAGGAAAAACATACGGCAATGCCGCAAACTGGAGGCTGGATATCCCGCTTCCACAGAGTATAGCCGAAATGGATGTAGTCCCTGTTGACCCCACAAAAATTGATGCCGATATCGTATTTTCGGCACTGCCATCAGACAATGCCATGACTGTAGAAGCAGAATTCGCAAAAGCAGGATTTGCAGTAGCAAGCAATGCAGCAGCATACCGTATGGAAGAAGATGTCCCTCTCGTGGTTCCTGAGGTGAATGCCGACCATCTGGATATGATCGAAGTACAGCAGGACAATCGCGGATGGGATGGCTACATCATCACAAACCCGAACTGTTCGACAATAATGATGGTCATGTCACTCAAGCCTCTCATGCAATTCGGGCTTGAAAATGTAACTGTCGCAACCATGCAGGCAATTTCCGGCGCTGGTTATGATGGCGTATCATCAATGGCAATTCTTGATAACATTGTCCCCTACATAGGCGGCGAAGAAGAAAAAATGGAGATCGAACCACAAAAACTCCTTGGGGAATTTGATGGTGCACAATTCGTAGATGCCGGTATAACTGTAAGCGCATCGTGTCACAGGGTGCCTGTAATGGACGGACATACCGAGGCGATATGGGCAAACATGAGTGATGACCCCTCGCCTGCGGATGTGAGGGATGCGTTCCTCAACTTCAACCCCGACCTTGGCGACCTGCCAACCGAACCTGAACAGGCATTGATCGTCCACGATGAACCGGACCGACCACAGCCTCGCCTTGACAGGAATCTTGGTGAAGGCATGAGTGTAAGTGTCGGGCGCATCAGGGAAGGCATACGCTATATCGCAATGGGTCACAATACCGTTCGCGGTGCAGCAGGTGCAAGCGTGCTTAATGCAGAACTCCTGCACAAAATGGGTAAATTGTGACTGGTCCTAACAATTATTCCCGGATTTTCTGTATTTGCGGCATTAGCAGTGTTTGGCATACTTGCGATACTTTTTAAACACGAAAAGCATACTGGATAGGGATTATCATGTTAGTGGTTATATCAGTAGGCGGATCAATTCTTGCCAAAGACTTGAATCCCAAACGTTTTATCACTTATGCAAATGCGCTCTACGGCCTTGCAAATGAGCACAGGTTAGTGGTTGTAACAGGTGGCGGCGTGGCTGCAAGAGATTATATCAATGTGGCTCGCAGCGTAGGTGCCAATGAAGTTGCATGCGACTTTATCGGGATTGAAGTGACACGCTTGAATGCACAATTGCTCATCTCGGCACTTGGGGACAATGCATTCCCCGAACCTCCCCGGACATACAAGGAAGCCGAATCAGCACTTACCAGCGGCAAGATCGTGGTCATGGGAGGCGTAATTCCAGGACAGACCACAGATGCGGTCTCTGCAATTCTTGCAGAGTACCTTGGTGCGGATATGATGTTAATAGCAACATCCGTGGATGGTGTATACTCCGCAGACCCGACAACGGATCCCGATGCTGTCAAGTTCGAAAAAATGACTGCAAAGGAACTGGTTAATATTGTGATGTCAACCGAAATGAAGGCTGGCTCCAAATCCCCTGTTGACCCGCTCGCAGCAAAGATCATCGAACGATGCAAGATCGAGACAATTGTCATGGATGGCAGTGACCCGATGGCGGTTTCAGAAGTGATCATGCAAGAAGGGTTTGAATCCGAACCGGTAACAGGCGTTCATCTCGGGACGCGCATTATTGGTTAGGTCGCAGACTGATCTTTACTTCATTTTACATGTGAGGGTAAATATGTATGATCCATCAAGACGTTTAATTCTCTACACTCTTTTAATATTTTTGGCGGCAATGACAACAGTTGGTGCATCTCCAATGGAGGCGCAGGTAATTGATATTTTCTCAGACGAAAAACTGTGTGATGCAACCATTCATTTCAACGAACCGGCTGATGATGTTATATTAGTATTTGAAATGCTATATAGCGGGGATGTTGTGGATTCAAAAACGGTAAAGTTAGGTTCCGTATCCTGGGGAGACATCACGAAAATAATTTTTTGGGAAAATGAACTACATGAGAATTATTACACAGCAAACGTGAGCGTGTACAACAGTGGCAAATTTGTCACACATGATTCGTATCAATTCACTCACAACACCATGGCAATGCCCAGGTTCAAGATCGTGGATTTTAGCGCAGACAGCTCGAAATCATCGCTATTGATCAGCCCGGGGAGTGTCAACAATCCCGGTGTTGCGGATATTGATATTAAATTATTCAAGGCCAGTGACCTTGTGTATAGCAACAGCAACAACAATGTTGCCATACTGGCGACAAAGGTGATGGATACAAAATGGCCGATACTGCTTATGAGCGGTTCCGATTATATTGCAGTTGCACGGGTTCACTCACACGACCCTGATATAACCACCTCTTACCTGTCAAGGTTCACTGCACTGGAAGATGTTGAGATCATTGATGCCGATATTGAACTGGATGAGTATGGTGCAAGCATATCAATGATCGGGATGTCACAAGTTCCGTTCGAAGGCATGGTGCGTGTAGTTCTATCCGGCAATGGAGAGCCAATGGTCTTTGAGGAAGAAGCAGAGATACTCACAATTGACAGGGAGGATACGGTAGGCATCATGTGGGACGGCATGCCAGGCGGGGATTACAATGTCAATGTAGATATTCTGACAAAACAAGGCGTTGTACTTGACAGCTATGAAACTGTCATACGGGTGCCTGAACCGTTCGTTGTTGATGTCGAACCGGAAGAGAAGACACCGGGCTTTGATATGGTTGGAGGACTGGCTATCCTGGTTTCTGTTGGTTTATTTCTTCGCCGCACGTAAGGGGAACTCAGATGCTTGACATAATCATTCGCAATGCCACCCAGCGAAAAGTCAGGACAGGGCTTACAATTACAGGTATAGCACTTGGCATCTTCGCATTGGTAGTCATGGGTGCAATGTCAGAGAATTTCAACCAGACATTTGAAAAGTCCATGAGTCTTACGAGTGATTCGATACGTGTTTTTCCCGAGATCGGAATGTTTGGGGGAGGTTTGACCACCGGCAAGGTGGCTGAAGTAAAACGGGTGCCTGGTGTCAGGGATGCTTATGGCCTGGTAATGACTTCGTTTGAGGAAGGTCATGGTTCAATGGGTGGAAAACAGGTTATGGGAATCCCGCCTGAGAAGTGCAAACTGGCGTTGTATCCTATAAAACTTCAATCAGGAAGGTTTTTGCAGCCCGGGGATAAGTATCTCACAGTGGTGGGTACCAGCATTGCAGGTGAGTTTGATCTGCATGTCGGTAGCAAGATCGAGATACATGACAAGAATTTTACCGTTGTCGGGATACTGGAATATACCGGTTCATTTTTCGATAATGTGGCAACCATACCGCTTGAAACCGCACAGGACCTATACAATTTTGACAACTCGCTTTCAACCATATTCGCGATTGCACAGGATGGTGTTGACGAGGATCTGCTTGCTAAGAGAATTGAGTTCAGTGTCAAAGGTACAAGTGCTACTTCACCAAGCGAACTGCGTGAACAAGCGAACCAGTCGCTTTTGATATTCAGTGTTATTACTATCAGTTCGGCATTGCTTGCAGCGATCATTGGGGGTTTAAGTGTTATGAATACGATGTTGATGGCTGTTATCGAGAGAACAAGGGAGTTCGGGATCCTCAAGGCAATGGGTGCCGAGACTAAAGATATTCTTCTGATGACGCTGGGCGAAGCGGCAATTATGGGAGTTGCAGGCGGATTGTTTGGAATTGGTCTTGGCAGTGGATTGACCTATGCACTGAACAGTTGGCTATCTGCAAAAGGTATGGTCCTTTTCCTGATTACTCCGCGTTTGATTGTGGTTGCGATGCTATTTGCTACATTGATCGGAATGGTGTCAGGTTTGTACCCTGCCTACCGTGCTGCAAAGATGAGTCCAATGGAGGCGCTGCGTCATGGCTGATGATGATGTTATTCTGGAAGTTGAAGGTCTTTCCAAGACATATAGGCAAGGCAAGATCCTTGTACATGCGCTGCGTGGTGTTTCACTGTCTGTTAAAAAAGGGGAAATGGTTGCGATCATGGGTCCGAGCGGTTCAGGCAAATCGACCCTGATGGCTCTTGTCGGATGTCTTGAAAAAGCAACGAGTGGTAAGATCGTTATTGATGGTGTGGATGTTACCGCAGTGCGTGACAGGCGGCTTCCGAGGATCAGGCGGGAAAAACTGGGTTTTGTGTTCCAGCATTATAATCTCCTGACCGCGCTTTCGGCAATCGGCAATGTTGAACTCGCAATGCGGTTTTCCAATGTCTCGAAACGGGAGCGTCATGAGCGCGCGGAAAGTCTATTGACAAAACTCGGACT
>JAUVET010000008.1 GCA_030594665.1 Methanosarcinaceae archaeon | reverse complement strand
TTAAGCAAAAATTATGGAAAGATGCATTTTGGTCAAGGTCATATTTCCTTGCAACAACCGGACAGGTTACACTTGATATTTTGAAGAAGTATGTCGATGAACAGGGGAAAGAATAATGCAACTTACTCAGCCAATCAAAATCGTTCCTACCAAAGAGCAAGAAAAGGTTCTGTGGGAGCTATCCGAAAAATGCAGACTTACCTACAACTTTGCATTGGCTGAGCGAAAAGAGGCATTCAAAAATGGTGCAAAAGTTGGTTATATCAAACAACAAAATGACCTCCCTGCAATCAAAGATAAATATCCTGAATATAGGCAAGTCTACTCAAAAGTGCTCCAGTATACTTTGAGAATCCTAAATGCAGACTACAAGTCCTTCTTTGCACTGAGGAAGAATGGGGACCAAAAAGCAAAACTTCCACGATTCAAGGGAAAATATCACTTTACTACAATGGTGTATAACCAGAGTGGTTTCAAGGTGGAAAAAGGATATGTTAGTTTTTCTCATAAACATCCATCGGATATTGAACTTAAGTTCGATATACCGGAAAAATTTGAGTTCGATAAAATAGTTCAGGTTTCCATATACCGCAGCAACGATGGTGATTACTACGTCAGCATGACATACGAAATCCAGCCTAACAAATTTCAGCCTAATAACAAGTATCTTGCAATAGATCTCGGAGTGACCAAACAAACAATGGTCGATTCTGATGCTAATTTCCTTGAATGGACGAATCGAAGACCGGACAAATACTGGGAACCAAAGATACAGGAAATTCAGAGTAGAAGGGATCACTGCAAGAAGAATAGCAAACGATGGAAACGGCTGAACAATAACTTAAAGCGGATGAAAAGAATATCTGCAAACCAGCTTAAGGATGACCAGCACAAGAAAACAACGAAGATAATTCAAGAAAGTGATGCAAATGTCATAATCATAGGAGATCTTTCAGTCAAGCAGATGGCTAAGAGTAAGAAAGGTGACCGAAAAAGAGACAGAAGTCTGAATCGGGGATCTCATAACTCCGGACATATAGGACGCTTTGCCAAATTTCTAACCTACAAGGCAGAAAAAGCAGGTAAGAGAGTAATAGAAATTGACGAAGCATATACCTCAAAAGATTGTTGTGTTTGTGGCAACCGACAGGATATGCCCTTAAATATCAGGGAGTATAGATGTAATTATTGTAATAACGTCATGGATCGTGATTGTAATAGTTCGGTCAATATCCTATTGAGGTACTTAAAACACGCTGCCCTGTGGACGGGCTATCAACAATTCGTTGGTAAACTGCGAAAAACAGGTCTGTTGATCGGAATGGTTCCAAGAACTGTTTCGATATGATACGGATACTCGTAAGAAGCCCATTCCTCGCAATCGGAGATTGCAGGGAGGGGTAGTTCACAAAACACTTATATTAAGCGCTACATATACAATAACCCAAAATATATGGAGACTACAATTTGAAAACGACAATGGTAATTCCATCCTATTGGACACGTGAAAGCAGTGTCGGCTGGAAGGAAGGAGACCTAGTTTACGATCATCCGACCCCGCTTGATATGGAAGGTACGTTACATAGGGCAATAGAGAGCATTGGAATATTGAATGACAAGGATTTCCGGTTGGTGATCATTGCAGCACCGACTTCAAAGGACATAGGGGATGATGTCGAAAAGAAAGTTGCCGGTATTATTCGATCGGCAGCACCCATGGCAGGAGTGGAAATATTGCTTTTTGGACCTTCGCACCTTAAGCTGATACATGATATGTTGATCGGTGCAGGAAAAAACGATAGTGCCGACTTGCTCAAACTTGAGGGGTATTCAAATATACGGAACCTTTGCATGTTCATTCCACATATTATGGGGTCGGACATTGCAGTGCTCATTGATGATGACGAGGTGTTCGAAGACCCTGAATTCATGTCAAAAGCATGTGACTTCATTGGTAAGAAATTTGAAGGGAAAACTGTCAATGCAGTAGCTGGATATTATTTGCAGCCTGATGGGGATTACCATGCGAATAGACCACTCCGGCCATGGATGAAATATTGGGACAAAAATGAATGTATGAACAAGGCATTTGATCTGGTGATCGGAACAGAACCACGACTCAAGGAGACTCCTTTTGTTTTTGGTGGGAATATGGTAGTCCATCGGAACATGTTCACAGTCGTACCTTTTGATCCGATGGTTCCAAGAGGGGAAGATATCGATTTTTTGATGAATGCAAAGATGTTCGGATTTACATTTTATCTGGATAACAAATTATCAATTAAGCATTTACCGCCAACCAAGGCCCACTTTACATGGAAACAGTTAAGGGAAGATATCTATCGTTTTGTTTACGAAAGAGCAAAGATCAGGGATCAGGCAGATATAGAAGGCATGACAAGGATATTGCCTGAGGACTTTGACCCCTATCCAGGCTGTTTCTTAAAAAATGACTTTGAAGAGAAGATTAAAATGTCATGTGAATTGCTTTCAAAGGATTATCTGGCAGAAGGTGACAGTATGAGCAGTGAAGCAACACTGGACAATATTACCATTGCAAAGACCGATGCAATACCGGATAATAATCCGTTCTTGCATTTATGCAAACTGCAAAAACGCTGGCAAGGGATGATGAAATACACTGGCAAGGACGATGTAAGTTCGAGAATAAAAGCAATCATTGAAGGCAAATAACTTTAATGTAAGGATCACATTGACATAAATTCAGTATTTGATTAGCTGGTCGATAAAATGTCGATGTACATCCAAAATTGCCAGACCCGTGCAGCAACCCCGCCTGCGGCGGCTGTATCCAATATAAAGGTGACGTTGGGCATGAGTTAGTCAGAACTGATGTGAAAATTAGCTAATTACTGAATTAATAGGTGGATGGCACTATTTCTTAATAATGCGGTACAATCAAGTACAATATCTAATTTCCAATTTACCCTTTGTGAATTGGTGCATCAAAGCAAAAGACTATTATGTTTACGCATAAGTTAACATATAAGTTTGAGTGACATCAAGGAGATATATAAGTGAACAAGGATATGCTTCTTTGGGATGAGACAATTTTTAAAAACGGTGAAGTGGTTGAACTCGACCACCTTCCTGAGTATTTTGCGCACCGTGATAATCAACTGCAAACGTTGAAATACAGCCTGCGTCCTGCCATGCGCGGAATGCGCCCTGTCAATTGTCTTTTGACGGGACCTCCCGGTACTGGAAAGACCACTGCTGTTTTGAAAGTGTTCGAGGAGATGGAAGATCACATTGACAATATCATCTTTGTGAAGGTCAACTGCCAGATGGATTCGACACGCTTTGCCGTAATCTCAAGGATATATAAGAAACTGTTCAATGTATCACCCCCATCATCCGGTGTTTCGTTTCGCAAGCTCTTTGAGAAAGTCGCAGAAAACATTTCTGAGTCTGGAAAAGTGTTGGTAGTTGTATTGGATGATATCAATTACCTTTTCTATGAAGGTCATGCAGATGAAGTAATATATTCACTCCTTCGTGCACACGAGGAGTATCCCGGGGCAAAGATCGGGATAATAACAATTGTCAGTGACACCGGAAAATTTTACCAATTCGATCCGAAAGTTAGTTCAGTGTTCTTGCCAGAGGAGATCGATTGTCCAAGGTATGACTATAGTGAACTGCAAGATATAATCTCAAATAGGATCGAACATGCATTTTTCCCTGATGTTGTTTCCGATGAAGTGCGAGATCGGATTGTTGATTATGTTGATCGTACAGGGGACTTGCGTGTTGGTGTTAACCTGCTGAAGCGTTCAGGATTGAATGCCGAGCGTCGCGCAAGCCGTACAATCTCCATAGAGGATGTTGAGAAGGCTTATGAGGCTTCCAGATTGATGCACCTTTGCCGGAGTATCCAGTCACTTACACCTGATGAGAGAACGCTGCTTCGTTTGATCGCAAAAGGTAAGGATGTCAGGACAGGAGAACTTTACAAATCATTCCATGAGATCACAAAACTTGGTTACACACGTTTTTATGACATGGTGAACAAACTTAACACGGTTCAGTTCGTTGATGCGAATTTCTCAGGCAAGGGCATGCGCGGGCGCACACGTATAATAAAACCAAGATATGAGCCGCGAGACATACTGAAATGTATTGAGTGATTGTTTTTTGTATCCTGACAATTTGTCAGAACTTTAATATGATTTTAACAAAATGAGAGTATTATGTTATATAATTCAGATTAATTCGACCGACATCTATTTTATTATAATGTATGGAAGCCGCCGCCTGCAGCGTGGTTGCTGCGCAGGGTCTGGCAATTTGGGCTGTGCATCGACATTTTATCGACCAGTTAAATAAATACAAAAAAGATAAATGGGCGCAGTAAACACTGCGCCTGTTAGATATTGTTTTTTTGCAGTGATCACATCATTCCAGGGGGCATTCCGCCCATGCCACCCATACCGCCCATGCCGCCACCCATTGCTTCAGGAGGCATTGCAGGTGCGCTGGTGGATGCGATGATATCATCGATCCTGAGGATCATTACTGCTGATTCGGCTGCCGCGTTGATCGCCTGTGTCTTGACTCTGAGAGGCTCTACAACTCCAGTTTCCCACATATCAATGACTTCGCCGGTGTAGACATTAAGTCCTGCTGTCTTTACGCCTTTTTCGTGGTGTGAGCGAAGTTCCATAAGCATATCGATCGGGTCAAGACCTGCATTTTCTGCAAGTGTTCTTGGTATGACTTCAAGTGCTTCTGCGAATGCTTTGACTGCCAGCTGTTCCCTGCCGCTCAGTGTTGCCGCAAATTCCTGGAGCCTGAGTGCAACTTCAACTTCCGGTGAGCCGCCGCCTGCAACAAGTTTCTCGTCTTCGATCGCAACGCCTACAACACGCAGTGCATCTTCAAGACCTCTCTCGATATTGTCAAGTACATGTTCCGTACCTCCGCGAAGAAGGATTGATACTGCCTTTGGATTGTCACAGCCTGTGACGAATGTCATATTGTCACCGCCGACCTTTCGCTCTTCGACAAGTTTTGCATTTCCAAGGTCGCTGTCTGCGATCTCGTCAAAGTTTGTGATGAGGCTTGCGCCTGTTGCTCTTGCGAGTTTCTCCATATCGCTCTTTTTCACACGCCTGATCGCAAAGATCCCTGCTTTTGCAAGGAAGTGCTGTGCCATGTCGTCAATGCCTTTCTGGCAGAATACAACTTTTGCACCGCTGTTCACAACCTTGTCAACAAGGTCTCTTAACATCTTCTCTTCCTGGTCAAGGAATGATTGTAACTGGTCAGGGGATGTAATTGATATCTCAGCATCGACTTCCGTCTCTTTGAGTTCGATAGCAGAGTTGAGAAGTGCGATCTTTGCATTTTCAACTTTGTTTGGCATGTTTGTGTGCACACGCTCTTTATCGATGATCATGCCCTCAATGAGCTCTGACTCTTCCATGCGGGCACCGGTCTTTTTCTCGACTTTGATGTTGTCCATCTCAACGGTGTTGCCGTCGCCTTTATCTACAATACTGGTAACTGCCGAAACTGCAATTTTGGAAAGTACATCTTTTGATGTTTCTGCACCTTTTCCAGTCATTGCGGTTTCTGCGATGCTGATGAGAAGTTCCTTGTCAGAAACTGTAACACTTTTTGCAAGTTCGTCCAGGATCTCAGCAGCCTTTTCGGTAGCCATTCTGTATCCTGATGCGATAAGTGTCGGATGTACATCCTGCTCGATAAGTTCTTCAGCTTTTTTCAGAAGTTCGCCAGCAACTACAGCAGCAGTTGTTGTACCGTCCCCGACCTCACTATCCTGTGTCTTTGCGACTTCGACGATCATCTTTGCTGCAGGGTGTTCGATGTCCATTTCTCTCAAAATAGTTGCACCGTCATTGGTGATTACTACATCTCCCATGCCATCAACAAGCATCTTGTCCATTCCTTTCGGACCGAGTGTGGTTCTTACAGCTTCTGCAACGGCTTTTGCAGCCATGATATTGTTGCTCTGTGCTTCTCTGCCTTTTGTTCTCTGACTTCCTTCTCTCATAATGAAAATTGGCTGTCCAGCCATTTGTCCTGCCATATTTTAAAGCCTCCAATTAAGTAATAGATTAAGATTATAGGGAACCTGTAAATTCAGGCCTCAGGTCATTTTAAATGTTTGTAGTTCTATATAACCATTGTGCTGCGTAATAAGCGTCAAGCACGTTTAATGTTCAAAAAATACAGTGGATAAATACACTCGAATCTAAGGTGGTTGGCAAGTCCTGCACTTCAAAATTATATGTTGTAAAAAAAGAACGAGAAAATCCTCCCTCCGGTCGGATTAACTCGAACTATATAATCTATCGATTATATACTATCAAAAAAATAGGGTGTGAGTGTTAACTCACTTTACGATCGCTTTTACCGAACGTTTCATGAATCGTCTTTTTGCACCGGCAGATGTGTATCTCTGCATAGGCCCTGAATGTGCCTTTTCTGATGCTTTTTTCTCGACCTTGATGGTTCTGCCTTTTCGTCCTTTGATCTTTACCCATTCAATGCTGCCGGTTTTGCCCATTATAAATCCTCATTATATAATTTGAATAATTTTATTTGTAAATGTTATGACTATGACTACGACTATATTTGCCTGTTGAGTTTACCCTAAGATGTGATGCTTATTATTAAACCTTGCGGGAATTTTGCAACCACGCTTATATAAATCAATACGAATATTGCAGGTATAAGTTATGATATGACTACAAAATACACAAGAGGTATCCAACATTATTAAATCATCCCTGGAAACACAATTGGTTGAAACCAAAAATGAACTTGAGGGCATGCTTGCCTATTCGGATAAAAAATTGATCGACATCATCAAAGAGGTCGGATTCGAATGCGACCTTTGCGGGCGCTGCTGCACGAATGAGTTCAATGATCATGTGTTCCTGCTGGATAAGGACACGGCCTGGCTGAAAAAGATAGACCCATCAGTGATCGTGCCGGCACCATATTATGAGTTTTGCGACCAAAACGGCAAGTTCTATGTGTCAGGCTATGCGTTAAAGACCAGACCGGATGGTTCATGCATATTCCTTACAAATGGTCGCTGCAAGATATACGCATCTCGCCCGAGCATTTGCAGGTTGTACCCATATATGTTACACTACGAAGCCGATGAGGATGGCAATCTTGAGTGGCGCCAGATCGGCGGTTTGAACGAGCACGGGAACTATCATACAGACATAGATGATGATAAGTGCAAGAGAATTGCAGCTGACATCAAGGAGTATGAGGCAGGATATCTCAACCAGAAGATCGCATTCTTAAATGCGGTTGATGAACGTTTCAAAAAAGAAGGGCTGAGGCACGTTCAGGGGGTATATGATCGTGAGATGAGGCGATTCAAAAAAGGCGGGGAGATCGAGGTGCTTGTGTTCTTTGGTGGGGAGTTTGAGAGTGTGAAGTTTGCGCAGGGTTCTGGTTAAGTGCATGTTGTTTTCCGCGCAAGAGCGTGGCGCATTGTTATATCACCATCAAATAAATCTGCCAAACAAGTGCAAAAACATTGAATTTTAACCCACGTGTGAACTAAAAACATTGAATTTTAACCCACGTGTGAACTAAAAACATTGAATTTTAACCCACATGTGAATCAAAAACATTGAATTTTAACCCACGTGTGAACTAAAAACATTGAATTTCAACCCACATGTGAATCAAAAACATTGAATTTTAACCCACGTGTGAATCAAAAACGTTGATTTTTAACCCACGTGTGAACTAAAAACTTAAATATTTAACCCACATTGAATGAATCATGCAGAAAAGTAAAATCATGGAAATTCTTTCAGACTGGAATTTTTGGGCTAAAAAAGTGGATACAGGGATAACAAGAGAGGAATACCTGGATGCCCTTGTCAATCTTCTAACAAAAACAAACCAGATAATCTGCATAGCGGGAATTCGACGAAGCGGAAAGTCCACTATCATAAAACAGATTGCAAAACAATTGATCAGACAGCAAAATGCTGATACCTTGATCGTAAACTTTGAGGATGAACGTTTCCGGCAAAGAGACCTTGAACTACTGATCGATATTTATGACACGTATCGTGAAAAAGTGAAACCCAATAGCACTCCATTCATATTTTTAGATGAGATACAGAACATCCCGGAATGGGAACGTTTTGCAAGGGGTGTGCATGAACGTGGTGAAGCGAAGATCATCGTATCAGGCTCATCCTCAAAATTACTCAGTGCGGAACTTGCTACACTTTTAACAGGCAGGCATATCATGTTTTTTGTGCAGCCCCTCTCCTTTAAAGAGTTTCTGGCATTCAACGAAATACCTGTAGAAAACGAAATCGAGATACTTGCACACAGGATAGAAATAAAACAATTGCTTGATGAGTACAGGGAATACGGCGGTTTTCCTGAAGTGGTACAATCCTCGGATAAACAGAGAATACTTCTTGGTTATTTTGAAACTATGATCGTCAAAGATGTCATAGAGAGGTTCAACATACGTGAAAGGGAAAAGATCAGGACAATAGCAAAATTCTACCTGACAAATATATCGTCTCCAATCAGTTTCAATAAGATATCGGGCTTTCTCAATATGCCTCTAACAACTGTGGAACGGTTCTCAGATCATCTCCAAACTGCGAATGTTGTATTTTTCCTCAAAAAATTCTCATTTTCATTCAAAGAACAGGAAAAAGCACAGAGGAAAATCTATTCGGCAGATGTTGGAATGTCAAATGCGATCGGTTTCAGGTTCTCTGAGAATCTTGGCAAGATCATGGAAAACATTGTAGCAGTAGAATTGAAAAAAAGGCAATCATTCAACCCCCGGATCGAGATATATTATTGGAAGGATTACCAGCAAAGAGAAGTTGATTTTGTCATAAAGGAAGGATTGGATGTTGTACAATTGATCCAGGTCTGCCACGACGTTACTGATCTGGAGACAAAGGAAAGGGAAGTCAGATCACTGGTGCGGGCTATGAAGGAGTTCAAATTAACGGAAGGACTCATAATCACAGACGATTTTGAAGGTGAAGAAGAGATCAAAGGGTTCAAGATCGAGTACGTTCCTATGTGGAAATGGTTGTTGTTGGAATGATTGAAAATGGTATTAACCAATCCACATTTCCCACTTCACTCCCAAACCCCTGTCAATTTCCCATCAAGCGCCATCCTGCCAAGAGTTCGTTTCACATCCCTGCCAACTTTTGAAGGCACCGCATTCGCATACGGGGTATCCGGCAAGGGTGTCAAATAGTGCGCACGCACACTGCCACCTTTTTTGGAAATCCATTTGATGAGTTTTAAACTGTCCTGCCGGTCTTCTTCAGTTTCATCAGGATAACCAAAAATGAAATCAACATTTGGCGTAATCCCGTGACCTGTGCACCGCTCAACTGCCGTGACAACATCGTCAACCGTGTGTCCTCTCCACATTTCCTTCAGCATCCGATCACTGCCTGACTGCGCGCCGAGGCTGAGCGTTTCATTGGTGCAGTATCTGGTTATCATTTCCAGTGCCTCATCAGTAACGAATTCAGGGCGCGCTTCAGATGGGAACGTGCCAAAATATATTTTCTTGCCTTCCATTTTGTGAAGGGTTAAAAGCAGTTTCCCAACTTTGTCAAAACGAGGAGTGATCCCATCACCACCATACGCAAAGGCATTCGAGGACGTAAACCTCAGGTCACTGTAATGTTTTGCGCATTTTACGATCGAATCGATACTCCTGTGTCGCATTTTTTTGCCAAAAAGCCTTGGGGTCTGGCAGTATTTGCAACTCCACGGACATCCCCTGCTGATCTCGATGGGCGCAAGAAGTGTTTTCGGATCAAAACACGGGTAGTTATTCAGGTCAACGTGGTCACGTTTTCCTGTAAACACCACATTGCCGGCCGGACCTTTGTATGCGATTCCCTTGACCTGACTCACATCTCCGCCCGATCCGAGTGTCCGTAATAGGTGGGGAAGTGTTTCTTCACCTTCTCCTATCACCACGTAATCGAAATGTTCAAGAGTCTCCCCGGGTGCGCCGGATGGATGGGGTCCGCCTGCTATGAATATCGAATCCGTTATTGCGTTGTCCACTTCCTGAAAAATATATCCTGCCTGTTTTGTAACGAAACTGTACAGCATAATCCCGTCTTTCGTTTCTTTCACAACGGATGCTTGCGGAACCAGGGGGGCAAGTGCAGCAAGGCTGTACGAATTTTTCTTATTCCACCGGAAATAGGTATTCATGTAGTCTCCTGTAAATGTCTGCCTGTTTGCCTGTTTCACTCATCCGTTACCTTACTGTATGAACGTGAACGGGACAAGGGTAAAGCAAAGAAGCCCGAGCACGAAGGTAATGACTCCGATTGCCATTCGATTATTGTCAAGTTCCATGTCGTCATCGAGAGGTGTGGGATGTCCTGCTGCTGCAAAGAGTGAGAGGAACAATGCCCAAAAGATCCAGATAAAACCGCTCTGTTTCATGATAAAGGAAACATATACACCAATTATGAGCAATACATACGGCATGATCGAGGAAACATACTTCGCATTTTCACCCATCATTGCCCGAAGGATATGACCGCCATCAAGCTGTCCTGATGGCAGGAGATTCAACAGGGTAACCAACATTCCCACCCATCCTGCAAATGCAACCGGATGGATAAATTCGCCAACCGAACCCACAAGGTTCACAAGCAACTCGAACAGGGGCGGATTCTGCAATTCCATCATCATCATATATTGTGTGGGTGCTACTGCCGGAAGGTTAAGTCCGATAATCGTGACAAATATCGATGCAACAAGCCCGATAAGCGGACCTGCAACACCAACATCGAACAACGCTTTCCTGCTCGGTATCGGACCCCTGTGTTTGATGATCGCTCCCATTGTCCCGATAATTGTTGGGAATGGTATGAAATATGGCAGTGATGTGTGCATTCCGTGCATTCTTGCTGCGATGTAGTGTCCCATCTCATGGGAACCTAAGACTGTCATGATAGCGATCGTAAAAGGGAGTCCCTGTGTGAATTGTGATGGGTCATTGGCAAGGTCAACACCAAACATTCTAGCACCCGTAAGCATTGTGGTAAATACTGTGGCAAGCGCAAGCACTACATTGATCCACACACGTTCAGGTTTTTCTACAAATGGAGCTGCGATCAGTATGTGTTCACCAAGTTCGTATTTGATCCCGAACTGGTATCCCATTTCTGCAAATGGTGTCCATAATTTCTGGTAAATGACTTTCTGGTCTTCAGTTGGTATTCCGTAAAAGAACAATATCCCATTGTCTGACGCTACATCGTATATGTGGAATACGGATTCGATCTGGTCGTACAGCTCCTCGAACTTTTCATCCGTCAGTGTGATTTCATTAGTGTCAGTAGGTGTTGCACCGTCCTGCACTTTTTCCGATATATCATCTGGCATTGTTTTTTGTCCAATTAGTATATCAATCAAGTATCTCGACATATCCGTTTTGGCTATCGATCATCACCATTGTACCATCTTCAAGCACTTCATAGGGATTGGTTTCCATTCTGTCCACAAGCGGAATATCGGATATGATCGCACCGACAGCTACGATGGGCTCGGATTCGATATTTATCATTGCAGATGGTGCGACCCCGTTCTTGCTCAACTGGTAGAGTACATACGAGCCAACTGTCGAACCCTTACCGTGCGGAAATACCAGCACCCTGTCTTTTATGGATCTCCCGTACAGGTCATGTTCCTGCTCGACAACGATTCCTGTATTCGGATCAACGTTCCCAAGGAATGAGATGGCATCATGGGACATGAGCACCCTGCCCTGTGCAACACCTCTTGAGATGTTGCGGCACTTTATCTTTTTTGTGATCATTTGTGTCGCGCTCCTGATCCTGCACCTGCATTTGTACCTGTATCTACACCTGTACCTACACTTGCGCCTACACCTACACTTGCTCCTCCTTCTTTTAGTGCTTCTTTGATACAATCCTCGATACTTCCGAACCTTGCAGGTACTTTGCACATGCTCGGGACATAGGACAATGCCTTGCCAGAGTTTACCATCATGAGTTTGTAATTTTCACTTGCCGGGGATACTACCATACAGGTATCGCATACTACAAGCGCGCCGCTTTTCTCGATCTTGTCAACGAACTGTGGGTAACGTTCTGCCACTTCGCGTGATGTACACACCCATACATCCTTCTCGACCAGTTTACCATCAAGTAACCGTGCGATATGTGCGAGTTCATCTGCCGAGCAGTGCGGGCAGCCGAAAGCGACCATGTCAACCTCGGTTTGTGCTGCATTGTCCGGTATTTTTTCGTATACCTCACGGATCTGGCTTTCTTCGATAACGATATTCTCATCGGTTTTTTCGAATTTCATCTTGCGTGCATCGGGTGTGATCCCGTCCACATGATACAGGGCAACCGCGCCGGATGCTGCCATTGCGGCACCGAGTGCTTTGAGTTCATCCCCTTCGGTTTCGTTCTGCAGGAAGAACAGTGGCACGCGACTTCCGACAGTCTTACCTACGATGTATCCTAGTGCAGCGTAATCCGCTCCGCAAAGGTTACATTCGACAGTTACGGAGATGGTAGGTTCGCGGTTCTCATCCAGGTGATAACCAAAGTTTGCGGTCTTTCCGATAAGTGCGGCTGACAGTGCGGATGGTCCGCCTTCCCTGTTCGTGCGTGCGCCGAGCACCGAGTTTGCATAGGATACTGCGGAAGATTCGCTCCATGCAACATGGTCGCCGTATCCTAGTGTGAAATTGTCAAGATAATATGGTGTACATGTGCATTTTGAGGTCACGCCGAGTTTTTCATACGCTTTGATGATCTCATGTTGTTTTTGTGCGAATTGGAGGGATATTCCCATTTCATCCCACAGGTTCAGGTCCATTCCTGCGGGGTTTAAGATGGATGGCACTTTTACTTTTCCTTCAAGGTCTGATATCCATTCAAGTCCGGCATCGCCTATGGTTTTGTAGGATACGCCTGCGATCTGTGCGCTTTTGATGGGAATGAGGCGGTCTGCACCGTAGATGTCTCCGAGTGCGACCAGTATCTCGATCGCTTTTTGCAGTGTTTCCCCGTCTTCGCCGTTCAGTGTCCGTTCTTCTTCTTTTGTGAGGTGCATGTTGGATTTTTACTCCTGATCCTATTACTATTCCCATTCCTGCGGCATCTTAGCACGTTTAAAGTCTTCAATATTTGCAAGGACTTTGGTGGCATCGATGCCGACCTTTGTGGTGGTGCCGTCAGGTGCGCCTCTCGGGTCGAGTGAACTTCCGCGCACGCCCAGGATTATCATGATATCGGAATCACCTTTTACACGTGTGGCAATCGCGAATTCGACATCGTTGGGGTTGAAGATGTCTATGTCTTCGTCCACAACAACGATGTGTTTGAGGCTTGTGTGTGCGGCAAAGGCTGCCATGATGGCGTTCTTGCCGTCGCCTTCGGTCTGTTTATCGATCTGGACAACAGCGTGGAGGTAACAACAGCCGCCTTCTGTGAGCACAACGTTTTTGACTGTTGTCACTTCACCGACCGCGTTGTATATCTTTGGTTCATACGGCACCCCCATCATGAGCAGGTGTTCGGCGCCTGCCGGCAGTATTCCGTGGTAGATGGGGTCTTTGCGGTGCATGATCTTTGTGATATGTATGACCGGTTCTTTGCGAATATGGTCGTATGTTCCTGTGATATCCACGAATGGTCCTTCATCTGCAACCTCAACCGGGTCGATGTATCCTTCGAGCACGATCTCCGCATGCGGTACTTTGATCCCGTTGTCACATTCGAACAGTTCCACAGGACTGCCGCGAAGTGCGGCTGCGTATTCGAATTCCTTGCCAACGGGCACGCGGGTAGTTGTTGCGAATGTTATGGTGGGGTCTGCGCCAAGTACGATGGCAACCGGCAGTGGCTCACCTTTTGCGGCTGCGCTTTTGTGGAGAAGATATGTGTGCCGTGGCGGTACCAGTCGTGCAGCGAGTTTGTCTTTTCCAATGACCATGAGCCTGTGAATGGATGCGTTCATTATGCCGTCATATTCTGATACTACTATGCCGGCTGTGATGTATGCGCTGCCATCGCGCTCGAAGTGTTTCATTATCGGGAGTTTGGTGAGGTCTACTTCGGTCTCGATGACCTCTTTTGTGGGGGAATCCGATACGATCTTTGTCTCGCCATTCGGCGAGACGTTGGCAAGTCGTTCGATGATGCCGTCTTTTGGAACGTTGAACATTGCTGCAAGTTCATCGCGCGAGCCGAGCAGGTTCATGACAGCTTGTTTTCCATCCACATTATGGAAAAAGATAGGTGCACCTTTTTCTTTCGCTATTCCGGGCGCTTCGAATTCCGGGGATACGGGATGGGTTATTTCGATAAGTTTGCCTGTAGATCTGAGTTGGTCTATGAAGTTTCTAAAGCTCATGGTATCTTTTATAGAAAAGGTTTGAGGTGATAAATATTTGTTGTT
>JAUVET010000139.1 GCA_030594665.1 Methanosarcinaceae archaeon | reverse complement strand
GAAATTGGAAAATTGGGTGTGAAGGGGGATAAATCCCGGATACTGAAACTCATGACTATGACGGATGCGCAAAAAAACATTTTGGATGCATTCGATTGCAAATATTTGGGAATGAACAATTACTTGAAATCGATAGGGGTTAAGATGGTGTAGAACAGATTTAAAAATGGGTGCGGTCTACTGATGGTTATTTTATTTCATACTGGCGAAGATGGGCTATAAGAAAGCGTGATTGCTATTCAAACATTACTTTTACAATTTTTGAAAACTATAGTCAAGAACATAATATTGATTACTTATCATATGACCACTTTGTGCTCTTTGCGACCTGCACGCCCACGGCGTAGCAGGCGGCACTGTTCCAAAATCCAGTTATCCCAGTGAATATGGGAAAAAATTCACCGCAGAGCACGCTGAGTACGCAGAGAATCTTATATTGGCAACTCTGCGCTCTCAGCGTCCTCTGCGGTGAATATTTTTGCCATGATTCATTTAATCCGGAAAATAATAAAAAGTCTCAACTCTTTGCGGTAGCAATATGTTTAAAAACAATGTCATCCACTACAATTATTTATTACCGCAAAGTGGTCATATAATATGTGATGGATATTAGGTTCTTGACTATAATATAACAGGAGGCATTCAAATTCTATCAATAAAAAATATTAAACTCAAACGGGATGGAAAGGAGCTTCTGCGCGGTGTGGATCTTGAAGTGGGGGAATCCGAGATACACAGTGTGATCGGACCAAACGGTGCCGGAAAGAGTACGCTTGCCTATCTTTTGATGGGGATTGGCGGATATAGCCCGGAAGAGGGCAGTGTTTACTTCAATGACGAAGATATTACGCAATTTACCATAACGCAACGCTCAATGCGTGGGATCACTCTTGCCTGGCAGGAGCCGGCGCGTTTTGAAGGTTTGACGGTTTCTGATTATCTTTCGATCGGTGCAGGGGGCGTTGGCAATGTGACTGAAAACACTCTTCGCCATGCACTTGAGATGGTGGACCTTTCACCTGACAAGTACCTACACCGCGAGGTCAGCGAAGCATTGAGCGGCGGGGAGCGGAAACGCATTGAGATGGCATCCATTCTTACAATGAATCCTAAACTTGTCATTCTTGACGAGCCGGATTCGGGAATTGATGTGGTGTCATTGAAAGAAGTTGTTGCACTTATAAAAGACTTAAAAATGAACGGTTCGTCCGTGCTTGTGATCACACACAGGGAAGAGATCGCGGCAGCATCCGACAGGGCATCATTGATGTGTGACGGCATGATCGTAAAGACAGGAAGTCCTGCCGAGATAAGTGATTTCTTCAAGAACAAATGCAAGCCTTGTGATGTGAAAGCATATGATCTCAAGAGGGAGTGAATGAATGGATATCATAAAATTTGATGCATCAAAAGAATTTGCGGCAATGACAGATGCATACGAGCAGTCCGGGGGAGATCCATCAGTTTTGAAAATGGCGGATGTTTCAAGTCTTGTGGTAAGCGGAAATAAGATATTGAGCGCAAACCAAACCGAAGGTGTTGTTCTTGAGAAAAAATCCACCGGATCAGGTGTTGATATTGTACTTACCATCAAAAAAGGGCATGATATACCAAATCCTGTTCACCTGTGTTTTGGGATATTGCCAAAGGAAGGGCTCCAGCTGATAAATGTCACCATGATCGCAGAGGAGGATTCATCGGTCGAGTTAATAGCACACTGTACTTTTCCCAACTCCGAGCATGTGGTACACAAGATGGACGGTAAGATAATAATACACAAAAATGCATCTCTTGTCTACAACGAAACGCATTTCCACGGGGAAAAAGGCGGTGTGGAAGTGATACCAAAGGCGAAGATCACGATTGAAGAAGGGGGACGATATGATACGGGATTCACTCTCGTATCCGGCAGGGTTGGCTTACTTGATCTTGATTATGAGGTTGATGCAGGTAAAGATTCGATCTGTGAACTTAATACAAAAGTATACGGCAAGGGTGATGATAAGATACTTATCAAAGAGAAAGTGTTTTTGAATGGTGAAAATGCGAGGAGTGTTATCAAGAGCAGGGTTGCGATATCCGACAATGCTTTTGCAGAGTTTACAGGGGTAACTGAAGGACATGCACCTTATGCGCGCGGACATGTGGATTGTGTTGAGGTCGTGCAGGGAAATGCAATTGCAAAGGCAGTTCCGATCGTGATGGTCGATGATCCGCTTGCAAAAATCACTCATGAGGCTGCGATCGGAAGTGTTGATAAGAAGCAGGTCGATACCTTATGCGCACGTGGTCTTGAGGAAAATGAAGCGGTTGATGCTATTGTGAAGGGTATGCTAAAGTAAGATCGCAGGGACCTATGGTGTTTTATGAAATATTATATCATTTTATAAAATTTCATATCACTTTATGAAATTTTATACTACATAACTACATTCAGGGAGAGATGGATATAAGCGAATATGTTACAATAAACGAAAGGAAGTATTCATTGGAAATACTTGGACTTGTTACCGGAAAATTGGGTGAAAAGGTTGATTATACAACCACAAAACAAGAATTGCTTATACTTTGCGAAGTCCTGGATAATCCATATGGGCTCCCATATCTTTTGGAAACTTATTATTCTATGAAGATAGTTGACGAACAATCGTTCCGTTTTTCACTGTTGAGGGTACAAGTTGATTCTGATCTGAGGATGCATGAGGACATACCAAAACACCAGCAGCGAAATTATATAGCAAGAACGATCGAAAAACTGCTATATGGTGATCTGATGCTTGAAACCGTGAAAGTATCGGATTTTGATGTTGATTGATCGTGGGAAAATAATTCCGGTATTAAACTACTAGGTATATATGTAATAAGTTTGAATGTTTATTAGAGGTTTGGGATACTAAAATATAATATTTATCGTTAAAGTTTATCGGGTGATTTAAATGACGGATGAATCAGCACAACAAAGAGTTAATTCAGGAATACCTGGATTGGATGAAATGCTAAGTGGAGGATTTTTTGAGGGTACAACAAATGTCGTGTCAGGTGAATCTGGTACAGGCAAGACAATTTTTGGTTCACAGTTCTTGTATGAAGGTGCAAAGAAAGGTGAAAAAGTAATGTGCATCATTACATCAGAAGAATCAAAGTCTATCGTTAAAGAGATGAGGACATCATTTGGATGGGATTTAGATGAACTTGTTGAAAAAGGGCTTCTGACATTTGTTGATATTACAGATCCAAGTTTACGTTTACAAAAAAGTGTTGAGATCGCACCATCTGAACTTATCAAAAGTTTCAAAAAGTTGGTAGAAAGCAAGATTGAAGAGGTTCATCCAAATCGTATTTTCATTGATTCTATTGAAGCTTTGTTTTTGGCGATCGAATCAAATTATAAGTTGAGGACACTTATCGATGATGTGTTTAGTGTGTTCAGAAAACATAATGTTACATGTTTGATCACTGTAGGTGCTATGTATGAGCTTGATAAAATGGTTGAGTACGGCGCCGATTCCGTGATCCGGCTCGGACGTATAATGGCAGGTAACACTCAACAGCGCTCGGTATATGTCTTGAAAATGCGCGGATCTGCGACAAGCAACGAAGTACGGGTCTTGAGTATTAGTAATGACGGAATGTCTGTGCTTAAACAGTCCCCATATCTGGAATGATTATCAATAACTAAAGCGACATCCGTGCGAAGTACAATTTGGTAACATCCGGATCGTCGCTTCTTTTCTTTTTTTCAGATATTTTTTTTAAATCTCTTTTTACAGTTTCTTTATCTGTTTCATTTATTTCATTCGTTTTTCGGCCGAATTTTTTGATTTTTTCTTCGTAGTGATGTAACTTTCAATCGTAAGGAGTTTGCAGGATGGAATAATATATTTATGCACGTGTGTTTTTGCATCAAACCCTTTATTGTAACAATATGGTTTTGCATCAAACCCTTTATTGTAACAGTAGGGTTTTTACATCAAACCTTCCATTATAACTATGGGGTTATTGTATCAAACCGTTCATTATAATAGAAGGTTTTATGTAGTTGAATCCCAAATACAATATCATGAAAGAAATTGTGAAACGATGGAATCCATGGTGGCTATATGGCAAAGTTCCTGAATCAAAAAAACGCATTATAAGACTTGAAACACTTTCCGAGATCGCAAAGTTGGTGAACATCAAAGAGGTTATCTGTATAACCGGTGTCCGCAGGTGTGGAAAATCAACAGTATTGTACCAGCTAATAGATCAACTGATAGAAACCGGTGTCGATCCGACAAATATATTGTATTTCAATCTGGATGAACCGTTCGAAGACAAAAGCATCAAAATACTTGACAGTATATTTGAAAACTACATTGAGATCAACAACCCAATTGGTCGAAAGTATATCTTTCTGGACGAGATACAGAATATAGAAAACTGGGAAAAATGGCTCAAAAAATATTATGATCTCTACGACACTGATATAAAATTCGTAATAACCGGTTCAAACAGTACGATGCTTTCTGATAAGCTGTCAACCCTATTGACCGGCAGGGTCATCTCAAAAACAGTTTACCCGTTATCATTTAAGGAATATCTGGATTTTGCAGGATTTGAGCTTAAAGATATAGATGTACAAAAGAGTGAAGTAGTTCACCATTTTTTGAACTACCTGAACGATGGTGGATTTCCGGAAGTTGTTTTAGAGGCAGATGTTGATATAAATCACATGCGGCTAAATGGATACTTCGACAGCATCCTGTTACGGGATATTGTAGTAAGCAAAAAAATACGAGAAAGTTCAAAATTGATCGAACTGGCGAATTATTCCCTTACAAATATCTCTGCCCTGTTTAGCTACATGAAAATATCAAAAGCGGTAGGTTTGTCTGTAAACAGTATAAAGGAATATCTCTTATATCTGGAACAGGCATATCTTATCTATCAACTTAATTTTTTCTCATATTCGATAAAAACGTCATTGGCTATCCAAAAACCCAGAAAGATATATTGTATTGACAATGGTCTCAGGAACGCGGCATCTTTTAAATTCTCATCTGATGAGGGAAAACTTGCAGAGAACATCACTTTTATAGAACTTAAAAGAAGAGATCTTGATGTGTATTACTGGAAAGGTCGCAGAGAAGTGGATTTTGTAATAAAGAATAGGGACAATACACTGA
>JAUVET010000059.1 GCA_030594665.1 Methanosarcinaceae archaeon | reverse complement strand
AGTTCTTCACTGTACCTGACGGGCCCATTGGTGTTAACACACCATCGAATTTGAGTTCGTTCTTTATCGGTTTGGTAAACCATGCTTCCGTATCGATTGGTTTTTTTGAAAGGGCAAGTTCCTGTGATTTCAAAAGAAGGGTATTGTCGTGAGATGCGGCATCCTTGACTTTCACTTTTGTATTGGCTCTTACAAGTTGCGAACGTGAGGAGATGATATCCTCGATTCCCATCTTGAGCCACTCTTTTGGATCCTCCAAAGCCATGGCATCATTGCCGCTCACAAGCGGCGGGATCATCGGACCGGCAGATACTGAAGGATAGCCATATCTCCCTACAAAAACAGCAGGTGGGGATGCTCCAAAAATAGAATCACTGGAATTGATATTGATTTTAGAAGAGATCGATTCAATTGACTTGAACTTTTTAAGGATGGGGCACGTCGGACGTCCGCATAACCCTTTTCCTTTACATTCGATACAGGGTTCTTGTCGCAATGTTATTCGTCTTCCCCACAAATGCCGCAATATTCTACACCCGGACCGTTCTTATACAACCAACCTGATCTCTGGACAAATTTACATGCATTGCACATGCCTTTAACCTTGTCCTTTGTAGAAATATTCGTTAATAATTCTGTTGCAAACTGACTGATGACTGTTTTTGTCTCATCGGAAAAATCAACCTCAGCTCCACGTTTTTCACTTACGTACTGTGACACGGCAGCTCTTGAAAGTCCCAAAATATCTGCAACTTTTTGCTGTGTACAGTTGTGTTCCATCATAAGAACTCGTGCAAGTTCTGCCCGGATTGCAGGCAGGACTTTCTGTACCATTATTTCGCAAGGGGGTTTCATAATATCGCTCCATTTTTGATCTTTGATCTTTATAGTTAATGTACCTGAAATTGGAAGTCGTTACTTTTTAATGTTTTGCTTCTTTTTGTAATCTTCGATTGCAGCATGAAGTCCGTCAGAAGCAAGATTTGAACAGTGCATCTTGACCTGCGGAAGTCCGCCCAACTCTTCGGCAACATCGTTGCGTGTGATCTCAAGCGCTTCTTCAATCGTTTTTCCAACTGCCATCTCTGTTATCATGCTTGATGTGGCTATTGCCGCACCACATCCGAATGTCTTGAATTTCACATCTGTGAGGATTCCGTCTTCAACCTTGATGTAAATATTCATCATGTCTCCACAAGTCGGGTTGCCAACTTCTCCAACACCATCTGCGTCCTTGATCTCACCGACATTGCGCGGGTTTGAGAAATGATCCATCACTTTTTCATTATACATTTTTAACCTGCCTGTATTGATTAGCTGAGTTTCATTTTTCCTGCAATGGGTGACATTGCCCGCAGCCGTCCTACAATTTCTACCAGCGCCGAAACCACGTAATCCACTTCTTCTTGCGTATTGTCATTTCCAAGTGTGATACGGATCGAACCATGTGAATCCTCAGGTTTTAGCCCGATAGCAGACAGAACGTGTGAGGGTTCAAGTGATTTTGATGAACAAGCTGACCCTGTTGATATCGCAATACCTTTCATATCCAGGAATAGGAGCATCGATTCTCCTTCTATGAAACTAAACCTGAGATTGACATTATTCGGAAGTCGTTTTGTTGCATGTCCGCTGAGGTACACATCTTCGATCGAATCCATCACTTTCCTAATAAGTGAGTCCCTGAGTTGTGTCATGTGTTTTGCATCATCTACACGGTGTTCATCGACAAGAGATACCGCTTTTGCAAATCCTACGATCCCTGAAACATTTTCGGTACCCGCACGCATACTCCGTTCATGGCTCCCACCATGTGCAAGTGCCTGTAGTGGCGTGCCTTTTCTGACATACAATGCACCCACACCTTTCGGACCATATATCTTGTGTGATGATATGGACAATAGATCTACCCCCAGTTCATCGACATTGACTGCGATCTTACCAAGGGATTGCACAGCGTCTGTGTGGAGATATATGCCTTTTTCTTTTGTGAGTTTGCTGATATCCGAAATTGGTTGTATGGTACCGATCTCATTGTTCGCATGCATAACTGAGACCAGTATGGTGTCATCACGTATGGCTTTTTCAAGTTCATCCATATCGATGATCCCGTCACTGTCTACTGCAACGTATGTGACATCAAATCCTTCCTTTTCAAAGTAGGCACATGTATTAAGTATTGCAGGATGCTCGATGGTTGATGTTATGATGTGTTTGCCCTTGTTGGAATTGCGGTACGCGATGCCTTTGATCGCAAGATTGTCGGATTCAGTCCCGCCTGATGTGAATATGATCTCTTCAGGTTTTGCACCGATCGAGTCTGCAATCTGCTGTCGGGATTGCTCAAGTGCACCGGCTGCTTCCTGTCCGAATGAATGCAGGCTGGATGCATTGCCGAACTTTTCTGTAAAATAAGGCAGCATGGCATCAACTACCCTCGGATCGACCGGGGTTGTGGCACTATGGTCCATGTATATTTGTTTCATGTTATCGTCTAAGTCTAAGTTTGAATTTAGTTAATCATCGACATATAAATATATAACTATTATAGCATACACGCTATGATTGTACAATGTACGACTATTCAATTTACATTAAGTCACATAATACTAAAAATATTGTGGCAAACCATTTGGTCATGCACACAAACCTCAAAATATGTAAATTTTTAATCTCTTATTTGATCAGGAGAGAATCCTTTTGCAACAAGCACCTCTTTCATACGTGAAAGATGATTACCCTGCAATTCAACAGTATTGCCTTTTACAGTACCGCCACATGCGAATTTTGATTTCAGGTATGTGGATAGTTCATGAAGGTCGATCTCATGGGCATCAAAGCCGTCAACAACTGTAACTTCCTTTCCATATCTTCGTCTGTTCACTTTAACGACAATTCGTTGTTGCTCTTTTGCTACTTCTTCACAGATGCACAATTCTGATGGCAATCCGCAGACGTGGCACATTTCTGAACTCATTTTTTGTTTTATCCTCCGATGTTATTATGTATCTTGTTACATATTATAATGTAAATAAATTATAATATGACATATAGAGTAATCAACGATGCTATTAAAGTTTACTGGTAAAATCATTGCATCAGATATGGAATTTGCACGTAGTATTATTAGTCAGATCCTTGGATTGATGTTTCGAAAAAAGATTAAAAATGGCTATGCCCTTGTGTTTGAGATGAAGCGACCAAAACGAGTTTCTCTTCACATGCTTTTTGTCAGGTTTCCGATCGATGTTCTGTTTTTGGATGATTCAAAGACAATCACAAAAATTGCACAACTCCGTCCATGGACAGGCAGGACATCATCGGGTGAAAAAGTCAAGTACATTATTGAAATGCCGCAAGGCACGATATTGAAAAACAAGTTGGCGGTTGGAGAACAACTTTCCTTTAGTTCTGTATGATTGATTTTGGTTCATTCTGGTATCGTGTGGGCAGTGCGACCGAATTGGCAAATGCCTCACTTAAGAAGTATTGTTAGGTGATATATAGAAAAATGGAAAGTATTGCTTTGATTGGATTTCAGCAAATTTAAATTACTGAAAAACATAACTGCCAGAACAGAAATATAACTTGAAGTTGAAGTGACTTTTTAATATATTCCGGATAAATGGATCGTGGTACAAAAAATTTACCGCAGAGGACGCTGAGGGTCCATATTTTTCCCTGCGCTCTTTGTGTTTTTCCGAACCATTCCGGAAGATAATAATAAGTCTCAAAAACACACTGACCATATACACAGCTGTGATTGCCTGACTATTGCATTGGTTTATCACGACAATGAACAATTTGAATGATGGAAGTTATTAATTATGACTGATGCTGAACAACAATTTTTAAAAGAACTTGACACCCAGCTCTGGAAGGCTGCCGATAAACTGCGCTCTAATCTGGATGCAGCCAATTACAAACACGTGGTGTTAGGGCTGATCTTCCTTAAATACGTGTCTGATGCCTTCGAAGAGCGCCAGAATGAACTTGTCGAGTTATTTAAAAAAGATGATGATAACAATATCTATTATATGCCCCGTGATGATTACGATAATGACGATGAATACCAGCAAGCCATAGAAGCCGAGCTGGAAATTAATGATTATTATATTGAAAAGAACATATTCTGGGTTCCAAAAACCGCCCGATGGGATACTTTGAAAGAAAAATCAATTCTTCCTACCGGCAGCATAATATGGAAAAATAATCAGGGTGAAGACATCAAAATGCGCTCTGTTTCGTGGCTGATCGATAACGCTTTTGATGAGATTGAAAAAGCCAACCCAAAACTCAAAGGCATTTTAAACCGCATTAGCCAGTTCCAGTTGGATGCGGACAAGCTCATTGGTTTGGTCATTGAATTCAGCACAACCGGATTTCATGCTACAGAGTACAAGGATAAAAAACTCAACCTGAAGTCTAAAGACATTCTCGGTCATGTGTATGAATATTTTTTGGGTCAGTTTGCTCTTGCCGAAGGCAAGCAGGGCGGCCAGTATTACACGCCTAAATCGATTGTTAACCTGATCGTGGAAATACTGGAGCCATACAAAGGCCGCGTGTACGATCCTGCTATGGGTAGTGGTGGTTTTTTTGTTTCCAGTGATAAGTTCATTGAAGAACATGCCAGGGTAAAACACTATGACGCCGCCGAGCAGAAAAAACAAATTTCCGTGTATGGGCAGGAATCCAACCCAACTACATGGAAGCTTGCTGCTATGAACATGGCTATTCGCGGAATTGATTTTAATTTTGGGAAAAAGAATGCGGATAGTTTTCTTGATGACCAACATCCGGACCTGCGCGCTGATTTTGTGATGGCTAATCCGCCTTTTAATATGAAGGAGTGGTGGCATGAAAAGCTGGCTGGCGATGTGCGCTGGAAATATGGTACGCCGCCAAAAGGGAATGCAAACTTTGCATGGCTACAGCACATGCTGCACCATCTGGCGCCCACCGGCAGCATGGCACTGTTATTGGCCAATGGCTCCATGAGCAGTAATACCAATAACGAAGGGACGATTCGAAGAAACCTTGTGGAGCAGGATCTTGTGGAGTGTATGGTGGCATTACCCGGGCAACTGTTTACCAATACCCAAATTCCTGCTTGTATCTGGTTTTTGACTAAGGATAAGGGTGAAAAGGACGGTAAAAGAAACAGGCGTGGTGAAGTGTTGTTTATCGATGCACGTAATCTGGGTTATATGAAAGACCGTGTTCTGCGGGATTTTAAGGTTGAAGATACCAGACTGATCGTTGATACTTTCCATAAGTGGCAACGGAAATGGTCAGAGGAGGATAACCAGGCCGGCTTTAGCTTTTCTGCTGATAAGGCGGCTATTCGAAAACACGATTTCGTGCTGACCCCGGGTCGTTATGTGGGCGTGGAAGCTGAGGAAGATGATGGGATTCCTTTTGCCGAGAAGATGGCTACACTCACTGGTCGGTTAAAAGTGCAGTTTGAGGAAAGTGATAAATTGGAAGGGGAGATCAAGAAGAATCTTGCTGGATTGGGATTTGATGTTTGAGGTAAAGGGGATTTAAGGAGACTGAGATTGTAAGGATTTATTAAGGGCATTAACGATGAGCAAAAAAATAAACGGACTCGGAACAGAAATTGTATTATCTTTACAAAAGAATGAAGATTATATTTCCCTGACAGATATTGCAAAATATAAGAATCCAGAACATTCTTCGGATGTAATCAAAAACTGGACAAGATCTAAAGATACAATAGAATTTTTAGGTTTATGGGAGAGGATAAATAATATTGATTTTAAACTGGTCGAATTCGACCAGTTTAGAAATCAGGCAGGAAATAACTCTTTTGTGTTGTCTCCTAAAAAATGGATTAAAGCAACCAATACACAAGGAATAATATCAAAATCCGGAAAATATGGTGGTGCCTTTACGCATAAAGATATCACGGATCGTTTAGAGACTTTTTAATTTATTCTGGATGAAATGAATCATGACACAAAATATTCACCGCAGAGGATGCAAAGGACATTCACCTCATACGGAGTTGAATGCCTGCTACGCCCGCAAGGTGTGCAGGGCGCAGAGGGTCCTTATTTTTCTCTGTGTCCCTCTGTGTTCTCTGTGGTTTTCCAAATCATTCCAGAATATATTAAAAAGTCTTATCGTTTAAGAAGGAGTAATTCAAATTATGGATCAGAAAGAACTGTTTGACAGGTTGGAAGAACTTGAATGGGAAGATTTTGAGGTGAAAGCAGCGAAGACTTCCATTCCCAAAAGCAGTTTTGAAACGGTCAGTGCATTTTCGAATACGAATGGTGGCTGGCTTGTTTTTGGCGTGAGCCAGGTTGACAAGACTTTCAGGATCAGTGGTGTTGAGGATGCCGAGAAGATCGAGCAGGATTTCACAACTGTACTCCGTGGGGATAAGTTCAACCAAAAGATCAGGGTCAGGAGTATGAAGTACAACCTCAATGGAAAGGTTGTTCTTGCTTTCTATGTTCCTGCATCTGAACAGAAGCCTGTTTATTTCAATTCAAGAAAGAATACGTTTATACGCACCGGTAGCGGAGACCAGCGGGCAACGGATATGGAGATAGATGCACTGTACAGGGATTCTGCTTTTGGTTTTAAGGATAAGGAGCTGACGGATTTTACGGTTGATGATCTGGACGAGAAAACTATCACTGATTACAGAACCTATATGGAGAATATGAATCCGGGGCATAGGTACAATAAATTGTCAACCGGGCAGCTACTTGAAAAGTTGCAGGTTGTGGTCGATGGCAGGGTTACGATCGGAGGTCTACTGGTTTTTGGAAATGAGGATAATATCAACCGACTGCTTACTGATTTCAGGGTTGATTACCTGGAGATTATGGGTACGTCTTATTCTGATGCACCGACCCGTTATAATTACAGGCTTTATGAGGAAGAGAACCTATTCAGGTTTTATTTCAGCATATTTGAACGCCTGATGAAGAAGATCGATCTGCCTTTTACAATGAGGGCGGACGGGTTTGCGACTGATGACCAGCCCCAGCTTATTGCAATTAGGGAAGCACTTGTGAATCTTTTGATGCATTCCGATTATTTCAGCCCTATGAAACCAAGGATTCGGGTGTTCCTTGACAGGATCGAGTTTTTGAATCCGGGTAGTTTGCCCAAGGATATTGAATCTATCATGAAAGAAGATTTCACAATGCCAAGAAACTCCATTATTACAAGGATTTTCAGGGTGATCAAGCTGTCTGAGAATGCGGGTTCGGGTTTTGATAAGATGTTCAATGGCTGGACGGCTTATTATGAAGATGAACCGGTGGTTTCAGGTGATATTGATTTCTATAAGATTACGTTCCCATTGGTAAAGGTGGGCGAATCTTCGGAGAAAACTAGGGAGAAAACTAGGGATCAGACCAACTTTTGCATACACACTGTTACCGATCTGTTCATAACAGAGACGCTCCGCCGGCTTACTGCCCTCACCTCAAGCTGCTTAGAG
>JAUVET010000156.1 GCA_030594665.1 Methanosarcinaceae archaeon | reverse complement strand
AGTTATCTTTGAAAGTCAAGTTTTAGTCTGACCCTGTATTATAGAATCATACACCAGAATAGAAATTGGTGTGGTTTCTTCTGTGGAAGGGCGCACTGTGTACCCTTCTTTAGCCGATACCGCTGGCGCTGCTAACAGAGCTGCAACCATACATAAAACAACAATCTTCCGGATTTTCGTTATATCACCAGAAGATGATGGAAGTGTGATGTATATAAGTTTTCTGTGAAAATCATCGAACTGGTTTTGGGTGTGTCAACAGCGAACAGTAAATATAAAGGTGCAACCCGGTTCAATTACATATCAGACGGCTGGAAGTTTATATTAGCGTACAGAATTTCGGTCGTCCGTTGACGATTCGCAGTCAGTTCGATGATTTTCACAGAAAAGTTATATAGATTTGATGTTTATGATGATTTGCGGGGTTCAACTTAAATTACAAGAACGGCTGAACCCCACGAGTTGCCCGAAGGCATGGTTAGGTAGGTTTTAAAGTTACTTAAAAGTTGTCTGGTTTTGCCTCTCAGGTGACATAAACTAAGAGGTGAAATAAAATGAAAACAAGCATAATAGTGAAACTTGGAATTTCGATGCTGGTCATGTTGATGACCGTTGGAACGGTCTCAGCATCTTCATATTCCAACGCAGATGAGATAGACGTTCCATATGGAGATATTTGGATATGGATTGGCGAGACCGGTTCAACCGACTGGTATCAATTCTATGCCAACAATGGTGATAATGTTTATATCGATGCGCAGAAGCGGTTTGTAGATAATGGTGGTGAGATGAAAGTGCATGATGAATACCAAGGAGACATTGCAGCATGGGTTAGCAGCTCACACAGCGACCACTGGGCATATGATGTAGCAGGAAATCCAAAACCTCGCATCGAGATCATTGCTGGAAGTCAGTTTGACTACCAGTTTATCGCTGGTCGATACTAACTTCGCATGAATACGGGCAATTTAGGAAAGGATTGAATTGTTCTCAATCCTTTCCAATTTTTTATTTATCGTACTCTTGTCATAAAACAAGCAAAGACAGCAGAAAAATATAGGATGATAAAATGCTCAATAAACAGATCACATTAATACTGATGTTCATTGCTCTGATTTGCGTATCTTTTCAACCGGTTTGTGCAAGTGGCAGTCTAAAACAGATGAATGTAACCGTAGTATCAGATTTGAACCAGACCGTGGGTAAAGATATTATAAGTCTGGTGGACACGAACCGCCTTGATATCGGCAAAAATACATTTTTTGAAATACTCTGGAGCCCTGACGGCAGCCATATGCTGATTCGTGCATTTGTTGGTGCATACCCGAAAGGGAAACCTCAGCTTGGCGGTGTATATGCACTGTATGCAGCAAATGCAGAGGGTTCCGGAATAACACGTATTGCATGGGCAGAAGCAACTTCCAGCAGCGATGGAAGAAGAATTATAACACCTGTATGGAGTCAGACTGGTGACTATTTTGCATATGTAGAACGGTTAGAGGGAGGAATGCGTAAGATAAAATCCGCACATCTTTACATCATGTCAAATGATCTAAAACTTATTCAAGAAGTGGAATTAGAAAAGGAATTATCCATTTTTGCATGGTCTCCAAATGGAGATAAAATAGTTGCAATCCTGCCTGGAAAAATCTTCATTTGTGATCCGGATAAAAAAATTGATTTCAGCTTTAGCATACCTGTTGATTACACAAAAATAGAGGATCTGGCATGGTCTCCAGATGGTGAGAAAATCGTATTTATAAAAGATCGCCACGATGTTATTACCTTAGATATTGAAAAAAGAGAACTTAATCAGATTTATTCTGCAGAGCGGGTCGGAATGTATGATGCACGATGGAGTCCTGATAGCAAAAAGATAGTTTTCCATGAGATAAAAGGATCGGATGAAAGGGGTGATCCCAGTTACGATGTGTATGTTATGGATGAATGCGTGGAGAAAACTATAAAAATTATATCTTTTAATTCGGGTTCGTCGAGGGTGATGCAGTGGTATCCCGACAGTGAGCGGCTTTTGGTTAGAATATGTTCGGATGATTCATATGCATTGTACTCACTCTCAATAACCGGAGAGATGAAAAAACTGATTGAGAGTGATGTAAATATCGATGGGATGGTGACCCCTCATGGTTATATTTCGGCGACCAGTCCCAATCCCAGATCAAAGATTCCACCCAATATAAAGACGTATGATCTATTCCTGCTCAACGAATCAGATAAATTGACAATCGAGAATGTGACATATTACACGTGGAAAGACAGGGATGTACTATTCGTCAAAGATAATAAGATTTCAATATTTAACACCAGTACACATGATACGTGGGAAATATCACTGCCTGTACCATCAAAGCATTCAATAAAGATTAGTCTGGATCCATCCGGGCGTTTCATTGCCGTAGAAAATTTAATTATGGATCTATGGGGACATAGTAATCACATACACACATATGTCGGAAATGATACGAACAGTACAATATTCGAAGTGGCGACCATCGAAAACAAGACAGATGAGACGAAGGTAAGCACAACAAAAGAACCTTCTGAATTGCCCGGATTTACTGCAATTATTGCATTTATGGGAGTATTAATTGCATTGGGTTATATGCAGATTGAAAAATAACGGAAGAAGAAATAATGAAAATAAATCGAAATGCGTTTGTGATCGCACAAAAAGAATTTGCAGACAATGTGTGGAGTCCGAGGTTCATAATGCTTCTTTTGACTTTCACAATTATTGTTTTTTCAAGAAGTTATCTGACTGGAATACAGGCAGAAGATAATATATTCAGGAGTTTTCTTGATGTTGCCCAGGTTATTGCGTTATTCCTGCCATTTATGGGGATTGCACTTGGTTTCGATGCGATGAACAAAGAGCGGGAGTCCGGGTCTTTGAATGTACTTCTGACGCATCCACTGTTCCGGGATACTGTCATTACAGGAAAAATGCTGGGAGCGATGATAACATTAGCGCTGGTAGTTTGTGTATCAATTCTCACAGTGGTCGGAACAATGCTCGTGATATCCGGAACCGAGTTGAGTTTACTGATGTTAAAGCGATTATTGATCTTTACAATTCTCACATATCTATATTTATCTATATTCATGGCGCTTGGTATACTCACCTCGGTTGTTTCGAAAAATGCAACCAATTCACTAATTTATGACATCGCGGTTTGGCTCGGATTATGTGTGGCATTCGGTATGATTGTCACTACCACTGCTTCCATTACAACTGGACATATGCCCCTGGATTTAGATGACAATGCTCATTTTTTAGAACTTAATGCAGATATTCAAAAATTGTCACCAGCCCATCATTATGCTATGACGGTAAGCGGCGTACCGAGTTTTAGTTGGTATGGTGTTTCAAGTGAGAGGGCAAGCGTGCGCGGGATATTTGATACGGAACATACACTGGGACAGTGGTGGAATGAACTCTGGACAAATGTTATAATTTTACTCATTACTCCTATTATTTTAATAATAATATCATTTATAACATTTTTGCGTCAGGATATATCAAAGGATGTGAGGTAACTCGAATGAAAAGTAGAAACATGCTTGTAATTGCTCAAAAAGAATCTACTGATCATGTTCGGGATACTGGGTTTTTGGTGTTGCTTGCAACATATACCGTAATAATCTTTGCCTCTGCGTACATGTCTGGTTCCTTTAAGCATCCGGAAAGTTCAGCATTGCTGGGTAGTTTAGGTGGCATTAATGTCCAAATGCTATCCCAGTTTGCCCCATTGATCGGCATAGTGCTGGGATTCGATGCAGTGGTCAGAGAGCAAAAATCAGGATCATTGAATGTGTTATTGACCCATCCGCTATTCAGGGATAATATCATCGCAGGAAAATTACTTGGATCAATGCTGGTGCTGGCTGCTATAATCGTGTTTTCGGTTTTTGTATCGGTTGGAACACTGTTGATTTTCCATGGAGTCGAGATCGGATATACAGAACTCATCAGAATAGCTGTGTTCACCGTTCTCACATTTTTCTATGTATCGATATTTTTGGGAATTGCAATTCTCATTTCAACAATAGTAAAAACCGCCACCGATTCACTGATCTATAACATTGTTGTATGGCTTTTTATCTGCATACTATTTGGTGTAATTATCAAGACCGTTGTTGCCATACTGACAGGTCAAACATCGACTGAAGGCGTATTGATCACACAACTTTTGAATATATCACCCATACATCACTATGCTGAGGCTGTAGTGGGCAGAGCAGATTTGAGTTTTAGCGGGGTTAACACCAGATCAACCATTGGAGGTATCTTTGATACTGAATATACACTCACCCAGTGGTTAATCGAATTCTGGATGAACATTGTTGTGCTGATTGTGACCCCGGTTATATTGTTCATCACAACGTTTATCGCATTTCTCAGGAAGGATGTCACCAGATGATTGGAAAAATACTTGGAGTCTTGGTTATAATTATAATATTACTATCATCCACCCTGGTCAACGCAGGGTTTGCCCACATCGCGGTCACCACAGACATAACCGGCAAAGTCATCCGCCCAGGCGATATCGCAGAGTTCACCATTGTCCTTAAAAAAGGCTATAACACAACAGAAGATGTTTCAGTAGCACTTTTTATCGATGAAATGCCAGATAACTGGATGGCAGGTTTTTATTCAAATGATGATCAGGTAAGCAGCATA
>JAUVET010000078.1 GCA_030594665.1 Methanosarcinaceae archaeon | reverse complement strand
TCTTCAAGCATCAGGATCATGGTTTCGTTTAGGGCAAATGTGGGCTCATCTTCATATATAACATTCGTACCGATCTTTGTTCTGACAGTTATTGATTCTGTAGACAATGGATTCATTAGCCATTCATCTACACCGATCGTTACAATGGTGTGATCATAGAATGTCTGAATGTCAGTTACTGTTCCAATTATGATCCGATCGGAATGATTTATCTGGTAAGGAATTTCGGCGGTTTCTGCAATTAATTCGGCTGTTGCGACATTTGTTGATGCCAACAGCAGTATTAGGGCGAATAGTATGTTTATTTGTTTCATGTTACCTCTTTATATTGCACAAACTTATCTCTTTAAAAATAAAATAAAAAACGCCATTAAAAGTGTAATTGCTGTAAAACCCGGTGTTTCAAGTGGCTCGGCATCTTCTACCGGCAGACTTTCGAACTGGAACATCACCGGAATATCATCAATCCCCATCTGCATACCTTGCCGGTCAAATATCCCGAAAATTTCATCCATTAAGGATTCATTAACATCGGAACTCTCCAAAAAAGAAACAGTTAGGTAACCTTGATAATCATAACCATAGGAAATAACAGGACCATCAGGATAAAGATATACCTGCATATCCCCTCTTACTCCACTTCCAATGTTATCAAGTTTATCAAGCCACTCTCGCTTTTCATCTTCAATAGAAAATTCTCGTTCTTCTCCATAAATGGCGATAACCCCGGTCAGTTGTTGATCTTCCATCCTTTCAATGCCTTTTTTTGCAAAAGTGCGAACCAGCTCATATTCATCATTTAGTGCTTTTGTAAGCGGTTCTACTGCTCTTTCATCTTTTATTCCACTAAGAGCTTCAGCAGCACGGGCACGGACCTGTGGATTATCGTCTTCCAGTGCCTGAATCAGAGGCTCTACCGCAGGCTCCCCGATCTCACGTAAAGAATGTGCAGCCATCGCAAGAAGTTCTAAATCGAGATTATCCAGTGCCTGAATAAGGGGTTCCACTGCCGGCTCTCCAATTTTCCCAAGAGCGCCTATTGCACTCTCCCGGGAAAGGTAGTTTTCATCAGGGTCGTTCATAATCTTTACCAAGGGTCCTACTGCTGGCTCCCCGATATTTGCAAGAGCATCTTCCGCAGCTTTTCGAATCTCTTGTTGTTCATCAGCCAACAATTCAATGAGAGGTTCTACTGCCCTTTCATCCCCTATCTTGCCAAGTGCCTGTGCTGCATTCTCCCGAATTTTCGGGTTATCATTCTCTAATGCCTGAATTAGAGGCTCTACTGCCGGCTCCCCAATTTCAACAAGGTTTTTTACGGCATTCATTTTGACAGACACATTCTGGTCGGCTAGATCCTGTATCAGGGATTCTATCATGGTTTCATTCACAGAAGTATTGTTCTCATTGACACCAGCATATGCAATGGATGTGCTGAATATCAATACGATAACTAACAATAGAAATTTTGTTATTTTAGTTTTCATCGAAATCACCTAATCATTATTTTATCATCACAATTTTCAAATTATCCGTCAATCAATCCCACTACATCTGTGACTCTGTCAATGCGATCCAGACAAACACTAACAAATAAAATATCAGGGCAAGCACCCCAATTGCAATTGCTTTCTCAATATATGCCTGTACTTTTGGATTTCCGATAAATTTAAGCTTTGGATTCTTATTTTTGCCAAACCACCATATGGATATTGTACCAAGGATGACAGCCCCAATTGCCATGATAAGTGAAACGGTTGCATCATGATTCCATTGGGATGCACTGGGGACGTACATTAAAAATTGCAGCACTATGCACAAACCCAGGGCTATTGAAACTGTGCCAAATAATAGGTAAATAAAATGAACCAGACGCATTAGGCGTGCCGTGGATAATGGTTTGGATTTATCAGAATCTTCAACGTTCATCGGCTATCCTCCAATCCACTTTCCTGTAAACAAGGAAGTAATACATCACAGCACCAACAAAATTCGCAAAGAATATGCCAAGGCACCATATCAGTTTATCATATTCACCGGCACTGGGGAAACTCTCTCTTGGTCTTTGCAGGCAGTCGATAAACATCCCGAGCAAGAAGCCAAAAATTACTGCAACAATAATTGCATAGGTTATGAAGAATGCTAGGGCTAATCCCATTATTATTAATTCTATAACTGTAAAATTCAAATCGCCTTCTTGGGAACGAAACATAAGATCGTATGGATCAGACAATTTAAGCAGGAACAGTGAAAATAATAACAGAACAAAAAAACCACCTAATAAGATGTATTTTCTTTTCATACGTTTTCCTCATTTTGTTCACAAATCCCGGCACTGCCAGCAGACTCAACCCGCGCGCTCCCCCTTTCAAGTGCCCGCTTTCCAAGAACTAACCAGTGAATCAGAATTGAAACCAATCCGATCAAAAACAGTATTATTAGCATGATCAAAATCACATCCTGTGACATTAACAGTCCAATCAATTCTGATTCGTTCATGCGCACCACGTTTCATCCACAATTCCCATCACTTACCAGCATCGAACACAATACCTGAACTGATATTCTCAATCCGGCTGGCCATGACAAAATTACCTTCTATCCCAACTTTATTTCCACTGTACCATTTCCCTATGATCCGAAGTTTATCGTTCTTTGAAACAATGCACATTCCGGGGTATAGAACAACTACCGCGCCCCCGTCGTGCTTTATGGAAAATATACTTTCATACTTGCCCCATAATCCTCCAAATACGAGAATGAACGGTACACCGATGAACGAGGTCACAGTTTTAGAAATTCTGGAATCTGTCAGCGCTTCGGATTCAAGTTCCAGCACTTCAGATTCGATTATTTCTTCACCACTTTGATCCACCGGACTCGCCAGCAACAGTAAAACAACTATCAATGCTACAACGATAGTACTTCCCCACAAAAATATATCAGAAGTAAAACCGGATGCCATTATTGCAAATGCAGCCGCAAATCCAATTACCAATACGATCTGGTACTTTTTATCCAAATTAAATCACCTTCTTCAGCTGCCGCTCCAAACCTCAACCACCTGTCCCGTATCCACATCAACCAGTGCGGACAGGGAACTATCCTTCCATGTCACACTGAGCAGGGTTTTGGGAGCATAGAACTTCTCCGCAGTTTCCGGAAGAATTCGTTTTACAGATGGATTGCCATATGTATTCGCACCAGAACCCAGGGCAGTTGCAATGTTTTCATTTTGCATTGCTATCCCAATAGCCTCACTTCGCACAGCTTCCGGGATCGCTTCAAGAAGGTAACCCACGCGTATCAACTCCCCATCGCGGTATGTGAAATCATACAGGTCAGGATACTGGGAACTCAATGATACTGCTGCTACATGTATATGAACCCTGTCATCGTCTCCTGATGCGCTGAGTGTAACATTGTTATATTCCGCACCGGAATAAGGGGTTATTGCCTGTGCAATTTTCATCTCCATCGTCTTACTATCAGCAAGTGGTGTGCCAACCCATGCAATATTATATTCAGATGACGGAATATTGGCATCTGTTATACATCCTGCAGCCGCTGTCAGCAGCACTACAATAAAGATAATAGAAAATATCTTAGGTAAAATGTTCATATCACCTCTCCAAAAAATAAGGACAGGCGCATTGCGCCTGTATTTACAGTCTACTCAATTGCCCCGATCGTTATCGAATAACTGAACTTCTCCACATTCATCGGGAGTACCTTGAGTGTCCAGTCCCCTACTGCACCGGGTGCTGTAAATATTTCTGAATAGCTTGTTTGAACTTCCTGGTATATACCTTCGCCATCCATCTCCCATGGTGGAAAATCAGACATACCAAGATTCACAGAACCGCTGTAAGTTGTCTTTATCAGGTTCATATTGACTTCATCACCGGATGGACCTATAAGTGTTCCCTCAAATGACAATACCTCATTATCCTGAGTACCTGTGCCTATCCATTTGTCATAGTTGTACTGTTGTGAGTTCAATTCTATGGTGACAAGGGCATCGATCCTGGTCGTGAAGCTCTTTTCATATGGTGTTGTTGGCTGTGTCCATACCTCAAAATTCATCTGAACCTGTCCATCCCATTCACGGATAGAGGGATCGTCAATGTTCAGGTCAATGGCTCCGTTGTACCTGCCTTTTGAATCATCAGGCACTTCGATATGTACATTGACAATAGCAGTCTCACCTGCTTTTACTACAGACGGGGCAGTAATTGTAATTGCATCATCTTCGAATGCTGAAGACATCATGCCATATGGGCCACCATAATACATACGGTTATTATCATTGATCTCAGGGTTGATCGAGATATCCTTATCAGCTACATTCTTAAGTTTGATCTCGTAGTCGTAAGTTTCCCCGGATTCAACACGACCATTTATGTATGGTGTCCGGATCCGGATATTCGGAGGTGTCCATACATCAACAGAAAAGTGCATGCTGTTAAGATAATTTGGATACGGAGTTGGGTACGGTGTTGGTATCATATCTTCTGTGAATGCAATGCTTGTGGTGTAGTGTCCGATATCCGCATCTTGTGGAATGTTCACCTTGATCACAAATTCCTGTTTTGCATCCGGCGCAATATCTGCACTTACAGGAGTTATGGTGACCCAGCTTTCTTCAAATAAGTTCTCACTGTATGGGGGAATTGAAACGAATGGTGCTGCTGTGATAGTCTCATTATCCCTGTTTGTCACCGTAACCGTCACTTCATCGCTATTCCCGGGTTTTATCTGCATATTTGAATAACCCGGATTTACCTGAAGCTTTGTAAAATCCATATCAGGATATGCAGTATTTGAAACAACGCTCTCACCTGAAACAACGCCCTCACCTACAATCATCATTGGCTCCGGTACTGGAACCTTTGCCGCTGCATTCGGAACTGTCAGTATGCTCATAATAAGCAGTCCGAACACAATTTTTGTTATGTATTTATTCATCTTTCGTTTCTCCTCCTTAACGATGTATTATGTATTCTATCTACTCCGACTTATAAACTATTTGTCTAAACTTCGAATTCATTCGTAGTTATCCATATACATGAGATCACTGCATGGATTCTGCGATCCCTATCAATTCCTCTTTGTCCAGTGACCCCGAGAGCGTCAGCTGGATGTTCCCGATCTCCCACTGAAGCATTTTACTATCGCCATATATTGTGACAAGTTTGCCTTCAACACCATTGATACTGACAACTTCTGCACTGTCCATTATCGGTGATGCCTGCGGCTCATCCTCTAAGACTATTTCAGATATTCCCAATCTCTCGTCACCGTTTTTGTATGTCAGGGAGACAGTTTCAACAAATCCCTGGATTACCATCGCATGATCAAATTCATAACCGTCCGGAATATATGAAGGCACCAATATGTCGAATGTGGCTTCTTCCCGCGCCTCTTCAAGTGTTATGCTTTCTGGCAGCACAAACTCATCCATAGTTTTTACTTCTGCACCTTCAGGTATTTCAAACTGGAATTCTTCATCCGATATGCCGGTATTAGTCTGGAAATTCCGATATTCTATAGAATACATTGGATTTCCGTCAGCATCTTTCATCTCCATTTTTAGCGGCATCCATGTTTCCTTATCCACCCACACTTTCATGCCCCCAAACATGCCAAAGTCGCTTTCATCTTTTGGTGACATATCGATTACGTAAGTGGTCCTGCCATCAACTTTCTCAATACCTTCAAGTGAGAAATCACTCTCATTCATCATCATCCCGATAAGTTTCAGGTAATCCAGATCGTTCTGTTCAGGCATGTCGGGCAGTTCCATTATCATAACAGTATTTTGCTGTGGATCGTATGTCCACATGGTCTCACCATCAAAAACCGAAAGACTTCCTGCCATTTCAGCCGGTTGTTTCTGAACTGCTTTGAATTTGTTAGGTTTTTTGTACATCATGTCGGCTACAGATTCCATTTTCTGGTCACCGAATTCCATTGTCATGTACATTGTGTATGAATAATCTTCAATAATATCCTGTTTCTGTTGCATTTTCTCTGCTATTTGCTCAGCGCTGAGATCCCCGTCAATACATCCTGCTACAAACAGTGATGAACTGATCAGGAGCAGCATAAGTAATACTTTAGCTTTTGTCATATCGTGTTCCTCCTATCAATATAATGATTATAATGTTTTGAATATCATTATTTTTTTGCAATAAATGAATGAATGCATTTAATAAATATGTTACTATTATTGCTGAAATATATATATTACTAATGATTATCGAAATTGTTATTTCGTTATACGAAAATAAATGCCCACCATCTCAACTTATTTAATATTTGCCAGAACTTCGAATTCATTCGCAGTTATCCATATACATGAAATCACTGCATGGACTCTGTTATCTGTATAAATTCCTCTTTATTAAGTGACCCTGAGAGTGTTAGCTGGATGTTTCCGATATGCCGGTATTAGTCTGGAAATTCCGATATTCTACAGAATACATTGGATTCCCGTCGGCATTTTTGAGACTTTTTAATATATTCCGGATAAAATGGATCATGGCAAAGAAAATTAACCACAGAGTACACAGAGGGCACTATCCCATTTTCCAGTTATTTTTAAGACGCAGATTAACGCTGATTCACGCAGATTTAAGGTTGCATCTGCGTAAATCAGCGTTAATCTGCGTCTAATATTATTGTTATAATCA
>JAUVET010000199.1 GCA_030594665.1 Methanosarcinaceae archaeon | reverse complement strand
CTTTAGCGGTTCACCGCAGCAGTCAAGTACAGATACCCCCATCAATTATGATAATGCCCCGGGTTTTGATTCTATTCCGGGTACTCATGTGGATCACAAGTTTGATTCGATCGCGGATGGGCTGGACATGACACCAAAAGGCGTTAGATTTGTCCGATATATTGATGTAACAAGAACTGCAGGTACTCCTCTTGAAGCAGGGGTTACCAGTGCGATCCAGCCGAATTCTACATATAATGCTAAACTTACAAAGACATTTTATGTAGATTATAATGATGGTGTTTCATGGATGGAATTGCATACAATCTCACCTGAAATCATTGCATTTCCATATCGGATGAGTCCTACGTCGTATAACGGATACCATCTGTTGATACATGAGAACGGAATTTGCAATGCTATTGGTACTCCCCTGATATTTGGTCCACAGGATCAAGTGGAAAGCACAATTGATGTACTGTCAGGTTCTGATGAAAGATCTGATGAATTTGATCACATACTAAGCTATGCTGACATGGATTCTGAATTCCAGATGTTGACTTCAGATGCTGCTTTTGCAAGCCAGTACTACCTGGATTTTAAGAAACTTGATAACGTGAATTATTCAAGAACGACCATCTATGTCGATGCTGTCAATAGTACGCTTGAAAATCTGGTTAAGTTTGAAGCGAACAGTACAGAGCGCGCTGTGGTATATGATATCACAACTGATGGGAATATCACAAAAGTTGTTCTCACTGGTAATTTCTATATACTCGCAAGTGAACCTGTGGAGTGAGATATTCATCTCACTTTCTTTTTTTTGGATATCATCAACATTGAATGGGTAAATATTAGACGCAAAATAAGAAAGAGCGATTACTCGCGCTTCCTCTTCTAAGAACCGTGCGTGCGACTTTCACCGCATAAGGCTCAAACCTTTTATAACCCTTGTCGGGCAGCAACCCCGCTGCATGCGGCGGATTCCATACATTATAAGAAATGACATCTGTTTTCCGACATCCTGAATGCAAGTTATGGATGATTGACAATTCCGTACTCTATATCTCAGAATATATTACAATATCCGGAGATGATATCTTGAAAGAACTTGCAGAAACGATAAGTTAGGTCAGTATTCTATAGAATTTAAAAAATAGCGGGGGATGGATTCGAACCATCGATCTACGGGTTATGAGCCCGTCGGGATCTCCTGGCTACCCCACCCCGCTTCGAGGTGTGTTTATATGCAGGGGTACGATTCCCCATAACGATATTATTACTGATAAAGGTTGCGTATGAGGAACACTTTACGGAGAGGGTGGATTCGCATTTGGAAGGCGAAAATATACGAATTTATATAGGCAAATGTTAACAAAAGCTGTTAACAAAAATTCATTATATGGAATGAAAACGCTCTCTCTGCACAAAACACAAGATAATCCGTATTCCAATTTTACAGACCTGTGCAATCAAAAACAACTTAAGCAATGATACATATTCAAGAGAAGGTGAAGACATGCAAAAGCGAGAGGACATTCACAAAGTACTAATAATAGGGTCCGGTCCGATACTCATCGGGCAGGCCGCAGAATTCGACTATTCCGGCACACAAGCCTGCAAGGCTTTGCGCCAGCTTGGTTATGAGATCGTGCTCGTCAATTCTAATCCTGCAACCATCATGACCGATCCGGGCATGGCAGATACTACTTATATCGAGCCGTTGAACATCGAAACCCTTGAGAAGATCATAGACAAGGAGCGTCCTGACGCATTGTTGCCAAACCTTGGCGGCCAGAAAGCCCTGAACCTATCCTTTGAACTTGATGAACAAGGGATATTGAAAAAATATGGTGTGGAGATCATCGGTGTACAGGTCGATGCGATCAAGAGGGGCGAGGACCGTACTACTTTTAAAGAGACAATGGACAGTGTCGGTGTTGAGACTGCACGCAGTGATGCAACCTTCAGTGTAGAGGGAGCAGAGAAGATCGCAAAGGAGATCGGCTACCCTGTGGTTATCCGGCCCGCATATACCATGGGCGGTACAGGTGGTGGATTCGCTTATAATATTGATGAACTTCGCACCATTGCCGCGCGGGGTATCGCTGCCAGTCACATTGGCCAGATACTTGTTGAAGAATCCGTGCTTGGCTGGGAGGAACTCGAACTTGAGGTTGTGCGGGATGCAAACGGCAACAAGATCACGGTCTGTTTTATTGAGAATATCGATGCTATGGGCGTTCACACAGGGGATAGTTTCTGTTCCGCCCCGATGCTCACGATCGATCAGGCACTCCAGGACCGTTTGCAGGATTATTCATACCGCATTGTCGATGCAATTGGCGTGACAGGCGGTACTAATGTGCAGTTCGCGCATGATCCGGAAACCGGACGTGTGGTTGTAATTGAGATAAATCCCCGTACATCACGCTCATCGGCACTCGCATCAAAAGCAACCGGATTCCCGATAGCACTTGTGTCCGCAAAACTCGCAGGCGGCTTGCTGCTAGAGGATATTCCCTACTGGCGCGACGGCACACTTGAAAAATACACGCCATCCGGCGACTATGTTGTCATAAAGTTCGCGCGCTGGGCATTTGAAAAATTCCCGGGTGCGATCGACCAGCTCGGCACACAGATGCGCGCTGTCGGCGAGGCAATGAGCATAGGCAAGAATTACAAGGAAGCATTCCAAAAAGCCATCCGTTCACTGGAAACAGGCCGTTACGGGCTTGGATTTGTAAAGAACTTCAACGAACTTCCACTTGACGAATTGCGGAAACTTCTGGTGGAACCTTCATCCATGCGCCAGTTCATCATATACGAAGCCCTGCGAAAAGGGATGCCAGTAGATGAATTGTTTGAGATAACCCATATCAAACACTGGTTCTTGCAGCAGATGAAGGAACTTGTGGAACTGGAAGAGGAAGTGCTCAAACACAAAGGCGGCAATGTGCCGGATGACCTGTTAATCCAGGCAAAGAAGGACGGTTTTTCGGATAAGTATCTGGGCCAGATCCTCGATATTCCGGAAAAAGAGATACGAGAACAGCGTTTATCCCTCGGGTTAAAACAGGCATGGAATATTGTACCTGTCAGCGGAGCAGAGGATGCGGCTTACTATTATTCCACATACAATGCAGATAATGAAGTCCCGGTATCCAACAACAAGAAGATCATGATCATCGGCGGCGGACCGAACAGGATCGGACAGGGAATTGAATTCGATTATACCTGTGTGCATGCCGCATTTACGCTAAAGGAACTTGGATACGAGTCCATAATGGTTAACTGTAATCCTGAAACGGTGTCTACTGATTATGATACTTCTGACAAGCTCTACTTCGAGCCTGTTACTGTTGAAGATGTGTTGAGTATCTATGAAAAGGAAAAACCTGAAGGTGCTATCGTACAGTTCGGGGGACAGACTCCACTTAACATTGCCGCAGAACTTGAAGCGGCCGGTGTTAAGATACTTGGTACAACTGTCAAGAGCATCGATCTTGCAGAGGACCGCGAACTGTTTGCGGACGTGATCAGGAAACTGGATATACCTATGCCCGATCCCAGGATTGCCATTACATTGGATGAAGCACTGGATGCAGCCGCACGTATCGGATATCCGGTTATGGTCCGTCCTTCTTATGTGCTTGGTGGCAGGGGCATGGAGATTGTCTACGATGATGAAATGCTTACAAAATACGTTGCAGGCGCGATTGAGATCACACCTGAAAAACCAATGCTTATTGACAAGTTCCTTGAGGATGCACTGGAATGTGAGGTTGACGCGATCTCTGATGGGACGGATGTATTTGTACCTTCAATTATGGAACACATCGAGCAGGCTGGCATACATTCAGGCGACAGTGCCTGTGTGTTACCTCCTGTTGGTATATCCGAAGAACAG
>JAUVET010000068.1 GCA_030594665.1 Methanosarcinaceae archaeon | reverse complement strand
AACGAAACAAAAGACCCCTCAGAGATCGGATATATCTTCACACTGCCCCATGATGGCGAATACATAAAAGTGCAGACATTCATAAACGGCACGAAAAACCTTTATGGTATTGCTCCGGGTTTTGTTGCGAAGGATTATGATGTCTACCTGCCGGACGGCACGCTTCTTGAAAATGACCGTAAGACAACATACCTGGAGTATCCGCAGTACGAGGTATTCCATAACAACGGCTCGGCGATTTTCGCGTATTCACCCTCACTTGTGTACATGAGAAATATATTCAGGTGGAACGTGTTCAGGCCGGTATTCATCTATCCATCCGACCCGCTCTATATCCGGTACGTGCCGCAGGTCGATCTTACACCTTCCGGTGATGGTCTGGTCATGGAAACACCCGGATATAGCGGCACGGTTGACGATTTCTTAAAGATGTCCGACTTCGCAGAACCTGACCCTGAGCAGATCCTGCTGCTGCAGGGTAAGATCGTACCTGATCCTGTGAAAATACGGGGTCCGGTTAACAACATCTCAAAAGGGAATTCCATACTGGTGGATAATTCAAAATTCACTGGCTTCGGGTATAAGCTCAATATATATTTCACAGGTGACGGCCTGGTAAACGCCGGTGATGCGGTCTACACCGCAACAATGGATGCCAATAAGCGCGGCTGGTTCCTTGTCCGGTGGTACCAGTCGCTTGATCCGGATCGGGCAAACCTACTGGCGTATATCTACAGGGTGGATAAGGAGAAGAAACTCAAACTCAACGAATCATGGACGCTCAGTCAGGGTTATGAGATCACGCCAACAGATGTTTCAAACGACCTGGTATTGTTTGAACTCACAAAGAACGGTAAGACGGTAATGCGTGATGTGGTCCGCAAAGGAAACTACTTTACCTGTGATATGCAGTTCGACAACCGCGAAGTAACAGTATTGAGTTTCAAACTCGATGAAGTACTGGATAAAAACAGCGATTCACATATATCGATCGTTGATCTTGACCAGTATGCAGACGACCCCGTCATAATACACGAAGGCGATAGATATGGTAAGTTTGAGATAACAGGCATCACAGAAGACAAAATAACACTTGTGAACAAAGAATCACTGACATTTTCAAAAGGGCACGAGACATTGATCCTTGGTGACACTGTTGGTTTTAAAGTAGCCAACGAAACTTACAAGGCATCCGTATTCATTAATAAAAAATATATCGGCACTCACCGCGCAAGAGCAAAGACCTTCAATGTCAATACAGGACAGGCTATGGAATTTAATTCAACCACCTTCCCGGGATTCCATTACGATCTGGATAATAACACAGTTTACGAAAAATTCGATGCCGCATTCTCGGATGATGGTGTGATCTCAACAGCAAAATACACAGCATATATCCACGACAACACAACATGGTTCATGGGACAGGAATCACTGGTATTTGACGGCGTCCTGACATCCCGGATACTTGATACGGAACAGATGCTTCCGTTGGGCGAGTCACTTCCACTCAAAAATGATTATAAATTGCTGCTAAACGATATCAGCAGGGATTCGAACAGTGCACTGCTTACCCTCTATAAAAACGATCGCATCGTAGAACAGGAACTTCTGCACTCCGGGGAAACACTGGAACACACCAAAAAAATAGGTGACGCAGAATTCACAGTTGTTTCTGTGACCGTTGACGGCATCTTCTACGGAACAGACGACAGCGTGGTCCAGGCGGATATCGAACAGTACACAGACAATACCGGTCAACTAAAAGTAAACGATAAATACGGCTCCTTTAAGATCATAGAAGTAAATTCAAACAGGATAGTGCTGCAAAACACCGAAAAGATCACGATGCCACTGGATAAGGTCACAACAATTCTGGATAACTATCTGAAATTCCAGATGGAAAAATCCAGATATTACGGATATCCGTTCGTAGAAATGAAAGCCAGAGCAGCAGGTAGCATATGATGGAAAAATTAAAAGAAATAACCCGCAACGAATTCTTGCAGGACACCATTACCAGCACGTTCCAGATACTGCTGTTCATCTTTCTTTTAACACTGCTGGTACATGAATTCAAACCCCTGTACGTGGAGCATTACATATCACTCAACAATTTCCTGGTAATCGTGATCGTCATGGGAGTTCTGGCTGTTTTATTCGAACCCGAAAAGCCGCCGGAACGGGAGCAGCCCGAGGAACTGACAAAAAAAGACTACATATTCATCGCAATAGCAGGCATCACAGGTGCGTTTATTGTCTGGTACAAAATAAAAGACATTGGCTGGGTATCATATCTGATCGGTGCCATGAGCGGGATATTGATAATTACACTCTCCATATTGATGATAGAAGAATCAGGCGAGGAAGGTGATGATATCGATGACTGCGGATCATCATAGTTCTCGCATAAGTTTAAATCCGTGTAAATCGGTGTTAATCTGTGTCTAAAAATTAAAAGTTATAAAGACACGGATTTCACGGATGAACACGGATTTTGATGTTGCACTCTCAACATCTCAACCGAAAATCTGTGTAAATCGGTGTTAATCTGTGTCTAAAAATTAAAAATTATTAAGACACGGATTTCACGGATGAACACGGATTTTGATGTTGCACTCTCAACATCTCAACCGAAAATCCGTGTAAATCGGTGTTAATCTGTGTCTGAAATGAAAAACAGCAGGTGGTTATTATGAATGATTTGAAATTTCACAATATTACGGAGAAGATTATTGGGGCATCTTATAATGTGCACAATACTCTTGGACATGGTTTTTTGGAGAAGGTTTACCAAAATTCGCTTGCTATTGAATTGTGTTCACTGGATTTCAAAGTCGATGTTGAGAAGCCTATTAAAGTGTTGTACAATGGTGAAATCGTTGGAAATTATTTTGCTGATGTTGTAGTAGACGATAAGGTGATAGTTGAGATCAAAGCTGTGAAAGGTTTGTCTGATATTCATGAGGTTCAGCTTGTGAATTATCTTAAGGCAACAGGGATTGAGGTCGGGCTTTTGATCAATTTTGGAACTTCTGTGCAAGTAAAACGCCGTGTGATGGATAAACAAATTTGATATTTTCAAACCAATCCCGATTAACAATAAATCGGTGTTAATCTGTGTCTAAAAATTAAAAATTATTCATACGTCATCGGTTAAGAGAAAAAATAGTTTCTCTCTAACATTGTGTGGGTAACACCACTATTCAGGATATATTCCCAAATATGCAATCGCATTGCTTGAATTAATGGACAGGATGAACAGGATTGACAGGATACAAGTGGCTTGCCCTATCATGTAAATCCTGTCCATCCCGTCTAATATTTGCCCACTCAATGTAGGGGAGATCCAAAAAATCGGGTTTGAACACGGATTGGCACGGATGATAGAATATCCGTGCGTATCCGTCAAATCTGTGTCATCTGTGTTCTATTTTAATTGAGGATTAAGAATCATAACTATCTTTTGTATTTCAAAAAACGATATGCATTAAATCAATCAAACTCCTTAACCGATGACCAATGAAAAATTATAAAGACACGGATTTCACGGATGAACACGGATTTTGATGTTGCACTCTCGACATCTCAACCGAAAATCGGTGTTAATCCGTGTCTGAAAAATGTTGTTCACTTTCTACATATAGATAAATACGCGGCCTGACTTCAGTCAGATCAGGATTCGTTATGGTCATTTTAGTATAGACAATTGATATATTGTTTGCCTCTAAAAATGTGGAATTATTTCCTTCATCTTTGAAGAATTCATATATCTCACGATTGCGTTTTTCACAAAATTCAGACGGCCCGGGAGGAATATGAGAATATACATGCCTGCCTGTTATCGGAGCATATGCTTTAGCCTCCCATGGCTCAAGTACGGATATCCCCTCCACGTCCCCAAGATTCTCTTTTATCCATAAGTAATCCGTGTACTCCTGCTCATCCATTATAAGATAATATGGAGTATTTAAATGTGCGGTCGCAGCAGTACTTAAAATTAATATGGCCAGCAGCACATAAATTGCTGGACCAAATCTATACTTTTTCAGCCAAGTCGATATACTAAGAAGACCAAATCCACCAATGATGCTCATAAGTATCATCAGATACGAATAACTTCTGCCGTATATGATCAGGTTCCCAATAGTAAATTGGGCATAAACGGTTATTGGAAGAAGCAACAATACTGCTGCAAATATCAATGATTGATCTTTTCTCTCACCACGCTTCCCCAACATAAAAACCCCAATAACAAATATCAATGTCTGTAGACTGCCATACACCTTGAATACCTGCGGTGCCAGTGGCAGGAAATGTTTTGTGACACTCACCATCGATTCCGCAGTCGGCGCAACGAGATGCACAAGGCGCGGACTTGAGATAAGAAAAGCAAACATCAATGCAGCTGCAATGTACATACTATGCTTCGGATCATCCCGGTAATTCAACAAAACAAACGGGATCAGTACTGCGATCACAGCAAGAGCCGTAGGCGGGTGAAGTAGAAATAAAAATGCAGTGAAAATAAACAGCACAGAATATTTTTTAGTGTTATATGCCAGAAACAATGACAAGGGTATAAACATCAGTCCGACCCCAACAGCCACCAAAAACCCCGGTCCGATCAATCTTACGCTGGTTGGGATCAATGCAGCTAAAAAAGCAGCTTGCAGCCCGTATCCGCCGCGGTTTGCAAAAGTGTACACTCCCAGCACCGTGATCATAAAAATAATGCTCGGCATGTATCTGAATATAAAGATCCATGAAAAGCCCGTCAAATCCTTAAATACAGCAAGGAATGTTCGCAGTCCGATCTCTAAATCATTTATAATGATTTTCTCGCCCATGAATGGTTCAGTGTATACCACATTCCCTTCACCTAATATCGCCTGTGAAATTGCAAAATTAACCCACTCATCAACATGGACCGGGTATTGATAATAATTATGAGGTGTGAAATTAAGATTAAACGCCAGCAAAAGAATTAATATCAGCCAGACATGTTTATTTTTGTAGATCTCCATATACGTTTAGAACATCTTTAGTGATATATATTTATACTGGCTTTAAGAATATAACACCATGGACCCCATATCCCTCACCCGCATGATCCTCGGCTCGATCTTCGTACTGTTCATCCCTGGCTTCGCCTGGACATTTGCCTTCTTCGAGAAGAACGAGATCGATGCCATCGAGCGCATCGCCCTCTCCTTCGGTCTATCGATCGCCCTCGTCCCGCTCACCGTCTTCTACCTGAACTACCTATTCCACATAAAGATCACCGCCGTCAACTCATTCATAGTCATCCTGATCCTCACCGCAATACCGGTCGGATACATCCACCTGCGGGACAGCGGTAAACTTGCAGATGTGCGGGGGCGCATGGGGTTTTAGGAGAAGTTCATGCAGCGTATCATTGAAACTGCCGGGTTGATCTGATCCGGCATGGTCTGCGGGATGTTCTTTGTGCTGCACGGGATGCCTACGCGCGTGCTATCCTCCGGACGCATGTGTCATCGGTTAAGAGTAATATTGTAATGGAACACGGATTGCACGGATGACACGGATGTGCACTGATAATAAATAAATCCGTGGAAATCCGTCAAATCAGTGTCATCCGTGTTCGATTTAAATTAAATTGGAGAATCGTATGAAATCATTGGTCTTTTAGAAAATAATACATACCGACTCTGTCAAACTCTTTAACCGATGACCAATGCCTCCGGACGTAGGCATATGTGAAGAAACATAGTGGCGTGGGGCGGTCACCTCAACGGATCCACATGCGGCTGGTTTTTCAGGAGCGCAGGTAGTTATTACCCCGAGATCGTCTAAAAAGTCCAGTTTCGAAGTATTGCAATCTGGTTAATAAATACAGCATTATGCAGCATGGCGTTTTTCTCAACCCGACGGTCAATATATCGGTATTACCAATTTTCCAACAGTCTTGAAGGCAGGATGGGCGCAGATAGTGCAAGAGGTTGAAAAGACATTCTTTTGAGAATTGTGAACATTTGCGCCGCCCATATTGTTTTGGCGGCAAGATATATTGACCAATGGGTCAACCGGGGGCATTTGTATACAATATTTTTAATATAATTTATGTAATAATAATTTAGGATGATACTTATATAGTTTCTGAACTATATGCAGAATAATAAATATTATTATTGAAAATCATTGTGCACAAAGGAGTAAAATACATGGCATCTTCTACGAAAATATCATCTACGAAATATAAAAAGACAGGTAGTGTTGGAATAACATTGTTTGTTATTATGATGCTGATTCTTTCAGGACCAGCAAGTGCTGTAACGATCGCTATAGACGGTCTATCGCTGGAGCCCTATACAAAAGGCAGCGAAGTGAATTTCCAGATCTCGGTGAAACTGGAAGATCCTGATAGCTATGTACCAATCAGTAATTTCACGCTGGGTATGAGTGGTCCTGATGCACAAAACTGGAATTGGAATTTTACAACAGATGGCACAATTCTGAATGGGAATGCCTTTATAATAAAATCAATAGAACCGATTTCCCAGCCCGGTATCAGTGATTTTGGTTACGGGTACGGTTACGGCGTTGACGCCGGATATGGATACAGCTTCGGCTATGGCTATGGCTATGGCTATGGCTCAGGTGTCGGGGGGGGCACGGTTGAGTATATCTATAATGTAACACTTGATACCACAAACCTTGACGAAGGGTCATATACAATTAAAGCAGGTCTCAACACAGGTAATGATGCAAAACCATCATTCACTTCGCCAGAAGCGACGTTTACAATCTCAGCACAAATAACAAGAGACTTAACATTAACAGTTGACAGTCTAAGAAAAACTACCATCAACTTTGTGAATGCTACATATGCCCTGAATTTGACAAACACCGGGGATGCGGCTGACACTTTCGACCTTAAGGTTATGAATATGGACGGTGCCGCTGTAGCAGCACT
>JAUVET010000294.1 GCA_030594665.1 Methanosarcinaceae archaeon | reverse complement strand
CCGGATGTATCGTTGAAAAAGTGATAACTGTCGTGGACCGCGAAGATGGTGCCACCGGAAATCTTGCAGAGATAGATGTGGAACTTATTCCCCTTGTACGTGCAAGCGAGCTTTTAGAAAAGTGTGGTTTATAATCAGGGCAGATGTCACTGCACCTTACCCTTTTTTTACTTATTACTGATCTGTGTCCCCCTTTCTTAAATAGTTGAAAACTCATAGAATATAGAGGAATGGGGATTCAGTATTTTTATAATACCAGTATCAAAAATGAAACTGGCTCTATAAATAACAATATACAAAATATACTGGCTTGTAGTTAGTAATTGATGAATGGTGCTGAAGAACCTGCATTAAAAGGTGATAATATGTTCTGTTACCAGTGTGAAGAAACAATGAACGGCGAAGGCTGTACAAAGAACGGCGTGTGTGGGAAGAAAGGGGAGGTTGCAGACCTTCAGGACGATCTCATCTATGTGCTTAAGAGCATTGCATTCTACAATAAGAAAGCAAGAAAGGCAGGCATTTCTGAAGAGAGCACTGATGACTTCATGCTCGATGCACTGTTCTCAACTATAACGAATACCGATTTCAGAGCGACCGGAATTCAGGACCGCATTGACAGAGGGTTTAAGCTTCAGGCAGAGATCAGGCAGAAACTTCTGGATAACAATGCACTTGATGAGAACGATCTGCCCGAGATCGCAACTGTGAGCCCGGAAAACCTCAAGGACAGGAATACCGGCATACTTGCAACAGAGAACGAAGATATCCGCTCATTAAGAGAACTGGTGATCTTCGGAATCAAAGGAATTGCAGCATACGCACATCATGCAATGATGCTTGGGCAGACCAATAAAAAAGTCAATTCGTTCATAGAAGAAGGACTGGTGGCAACCACGGATGACAGCCTCACCGATAAGAAACTCATCTCACTTGTCCTGAAATGTGGGGAAAAAGGTTTTGATGTGATGGCACTGCTTGACATGGCAAATACCGCTACATTCGGAAATCCGGAACCCACAGAGGTCAATATCGGAACAAGAAATAATCCGGGAATCCTTGTAAGCGGTCATGACCTCAATGACCTGAAACAACTGCTGGACCAGACACAAGGCACCGGTGTCGATGTCTATACTCACGGCGAAATGTTGCCTGCAAATTCATATCCAGAGTTTAAGAAATACGAGCATCTTGTAGGCAACTACGGTGGCTCATGGTGGCATCAGACAAAGGAGTTCGAAAGCTTCAACGGACCTATACTGATGACAAGTAACTGCATCGTCCCTCCGAAGAAGACATACCTTGACAGAATATACACTACCGGTTCTGTTGGTTTTGACGGGGTCACACATCTCATTGGAAAGGAAGGACAAAAGGATTTCTCAGCGATAATTGAACAGGCTAAGAAATGCGAACCACCTGTCCAACTTGAAGAGGGAACTATAATGGGTGGTTTTGCCTACAATTCCGTGCTCTCTGTTGCAGACAAGATCGTTGATGCCGTCAAAGCAGGTAAGATAAAGAAGTTCATTGTAATGGCAGGATGTGACGGTCGCAAAAAGGACAGGCAGTATTATACAGATTTTGCAGAAGCACTGCCAAAAGATACGGTCATACTGACCGCAGGATGTGCAAAATATCGCTACAACAAGCTTAACCTTGGGGACATTGATGGAATTCCAAGAGTACTGGATGCAGGACAATGTAATGATTCCTTTTCACTGATCATCATTGCACAAGGACTTATGGCCAGACTTGGATTTACGGATGTTAATGAAGCACCGATCTCGTACAATATCGCATGGTACGAACAAAAGGCAGTCCTTGTGTTACTTGCCCTGTTAAGAATGGGAATACAGGATATTACCCTCGGACCAAAGCTTCCGGCCTTTGTGTCACCGAATGTCCTCAACGTGCTGGTCGAGAAGTTTAATATCACACCGAACACCACGGTCGAAGAAGATATGGAGAGGCTGCTGAAATAACTGCCCTAGAAATTACTTTGAGATCATAAACCTATCATTACCTTAAAAAAATGGAGATATCAAATGAAAATCGTAGAATTAAGTAAGGCACCTGAAAAAGAGAATCCTCATAACGTAATTGCTAAAGGGCTCTATGACACTGAACAAACACAGGTTGTTCACCTTGAGCTTAAGCCAGGGGAAACACTCAAGCTGCACAAGACACCTATGAACGTATTTTTCTATGTTCTTGAAGGTAAGGGCATCGTTGTAATCGGCGATGAGGAAGAAAGCGTTTCAAAAGACATGCTTATTGAAAGCCCGAAAGGTATCCCTCATTTGCTCAGGAATGAGAGTGACAGCCTTTTCAGATTCCTTGTTGTGAAGCTGAAAGAATAAGTGAACGTTCGCAGGGCATTCTTAAAAGTGTCCTGCATCCCTCTTTTTTTAATTATTTGTAACTATTCAGCCTAATTATCGTCAATCCTGTATACTCTAATACAAAAAATTAATTTGCAACCCTAAAATCAAACAATCGTTGGAACAAATGGCTTTCCATCGATTGCATCTTGAATAGCTTTCATCACAGAAAGTT
>JAUVET010000086.1 GCA_030594665.1 Methanosarcinaceae archaeon | reverse complement strand
AAACCTCCTATGACCTGATATTCGCTCATGCCTTCTGTGGCTTCGATCTTCAGGAAACTTGACTCATCTTCTCCGCCTATGTATGACAGTATGTGCTCAGCGATCGTGGTCTTACCGTTTCCGGGAGGACCGTACAGCATTACAGGGTATCCAAGCTCGACGTAACGAAGTATCCTGAGGATTGCCTCGTCATGACCTTTGATCTCACACGTCTCAAGTATGCGGATATAATCTTCAGTTGTCAATTTCACTTTTTATCACTACCTGAACGCAAACTCAATTTCTTTTTCAATTTCCTTCAGCAGTTTTTCTGCCGATTCCTTTGAACCGTGATGGTATTTTGCTACCAATAATTCCATCTCATTTCGGATCTTACCAATCTTCTGGGTCGCTGCAAGGCGATTAACCTTGCCAGCACTAAATTCTTTTTTGAACGATCTCATCTCCTTGATTATATTTTTGTAAGGGTCTTCTGTCTCGACTTTTTGTTCTACCACTTTTTTCTCCACACTGTAGATGATCTCATTTTCGTCATTGATCTCCTTCTTGATCTTGAAAGCATGCAATACCAACTCATTTGAGAAAAATGCAATTAATACTGCGATCGTGTGTGCGAGCATGTAGAACCAGCTTGCACCAATAAGTATTTCAGTGAGCTGTGGATTTGAGGAAAAGAACTGTCCTATCGATGAAATTGAAGGAATATTAAATGTACGTGCCCCCTGACTTGTGATGATGACAAGCCCAAGCAGCAGATATATTGGAAGTACAGATATTCCAGTTATCACTGTTGAGATAAATCGTTTCTTGGCATTGAATGTCAATCTCGATGTAGTTTCGGAGAGTGAATAACACCACAACATTGGTATTAGCATCCAGAGCACAGCTACAAAGAGCAACACATCGGGTTTTCCGCCAACGTAATCTAAGTTTCCTTCAATTAAAATGTTGTAAATTACAACCGTAAATCCCATACTGCTGTAGATATAGCCACTATTACGCCCATCCACTATAGAAATTAATATTGCTACAGCATTTGCAAGTGCAAAAATTACCACCGGTAAGAATTCCCCGAACATTACATTCGGATCATTGTAAGCTGTACCTACTACCCAGTATGCTGCAAAACCAATATAAATGTAAGCTATAACCTTGTATGAGCGGATTTTTAGCATCCTGATGAAAGGCACTGATGCACCAGTTAAAATCATCAGGGCAGTAAATATTGCAAAATTATACCCGGACTGTGCAAAAACCGAAGATAAAATTATATCCATTATTCCTATCAAGAAGACAACAACCGGTGCAAGACGTTTCATCCGGTCATCAGAAACTACGACATTAGTTTTTTCCAAAATTCATCCCTCTATTAACCAAATTGATCTGATAAATACAAATATATATTTAAATACTGAACCAATATTACAAAATTATGTGCTTTTAGATAAGTGTTTTAAATTGATATATAAGTTTGTGGGTATAAGTATATATAAGGAATTGCGAATATAACCTTTGCTTTTAAATAGCATTAATATCACATATTAACTAATTTACTGAGGATTGACAATGACGGAATATAATATCAAGATCGAGAATGTGGTCGCATCCACCAAACTTGCGGAAGAGTTTGATCTGATAAAGATCGAATCTGAATTTGAAGGTGCAGAATATAACAAGCAGAAGTTCCCGGGACTTGTCTACAGGGTCACTGATCCAAAAGCAGCGTTTCTTATTTTCACATCCGGAAAAGTGGTATGCACCGGTGCAAAGAATGTTGCGGATGTGCACACTGTCATTAAGAACTTAGGAAAGAAACTCAATGGAATTGATCAGGAGACGCTTGATGATCCTGAAATTACAGTGCAGAACATCGTAGCATCTGCAGACCTTCATGCAGTGTTGAACCTTAATGCGATTGCAATAGGACTTGGTCTTGAGAATATCGAGTACGAGCCTGAACAGTTCCCAGGACTTGTATACCGTATTGCTGAACCAAAGGTTGTCGTACTTATTTTCAGTTCCGGAAAACTGGTTGTCACAGGCGGCAAATCCCCGGATGATTGCGACGGTGGAGTTGAGGTCGTAAGACAGCAACTTGACAGCATGGGACTTTTATAAGCAAGTAGATCCGAGCGTCAGCGAGGATTTTCTCACACTATATATTTAAAATATATATTACAAGAAAGTTTGTTTTTCACAGGTTGTGCCCTTTGTGGCACATTGCCTGTATTATTTGAGTTAACCACAAAGGAAGATATATCTTGCCAAATGAAGATGTCTGTATCCTGATACCGACCCTCAATGAGGCTGCTACTATCGAGCAGCTTATAAAGGATTTCAGGGCAGAGGGATTTGACAATATACTGGTCATAGATGGGCACAGTACCGACAAAACAGTCGAGTTCGCGGAAGCACAAGGAGCAAAGGTCGTTGTCCAGAGCGGAAAAGGCAAGGGACAAGCCCTACAGGATGCGTTTCGACTTATTGACAGCGATTATATCGTGATGATCGATGGGGACGGTACGTATCTTGCAAGCGATGTGCATGCAGTTCTTGGACCCGTGCGAAATGGAGAGGCAGACCATGTAATGGGTAACAGGCAGGCTAATTATGAGCCTGCTGCATTCACACGCTTAAACCTTTTTGGAAACCGTGTTCTCAACAAGATATTCGGTTTCGCATACGGCGAGTGGCTGAATGATATCCTTACAGGATACAGGGCATTCACGCGTGATGCCGTGAGATCCCTTGAACTTAACAAGATGGGATTTGAAACCGAAACCGAGATTACGGTCGAGTGTATTAAAAAGGATTTGAAGACCATTGAAGTTCCTATTACATATTTAGCAAGACACTCAAAGGCTGCAACTAAATTAAACCCAATGAAGGATGGTTTTAAGATCGGAATGACAATATACAAACTGGCAAAGATGCACAATCCGCTTTTCTATTTTGGAGTTCTCGGTGCGATACTTATTGTCATCGGTTCCGGTGTCGGATTGTTTGTTGTGAATGAGTGGATGCACGGCACAACCCGCATACCTATGACGATGTTAACGGCATTGCTCATCATTGCCGGATTCCAGATGTTTATTTTCGGGGTGCTCAGTGACCTTATCGTTTCACTTCACAGGGAAACGATGCGCGCTGTCCGGGCAGAAAAGGATGAGAAGAAGTAATCACAGACGTTCATTTTATATACTATAAAAAAATAAGATTTTATAGTCTGCTTTTTTGGTTACGAGGGGTGTTCCAAAAAGTGTTGGACAAAATAATCCATGGGGTGGCACTAATGGAACATAAACTTATCAACCCGATATCTACAATAGAAGTATCTGATGAAAATAGAGACCGCATTCAAAGTCTCACGGATGATTTTGACAAACTGTCAGAAAAAGAGAAATTTGATGTTGTGGAACTTCAACATATCATGCTTGACACTGTGTCAAAGCATAATGAAAAATATGGAATTCCAGCACAAAGCAAAGAACCTGAAAGAAACCTGGATGAGATTGTGAGCCATATGACCCCAAAGTCACTGGACTATTCCCAAATGTGCATAAATTATTACGCATCCCAGATCGCAAAGAAGGCAAAGCGCAATCGATAGAAATCCTCGATAAAACCAACAAGAGAAGGGTGAAGATGTGGCCACCTACCCAAAATGGCAATACAACGAGATGCGGCAAGTTGGCACTGACTATACAGACATCTCAGAGGTTATGGCTTATGACACCAGAATGCAAAAATTAAGAAATATCAAAAACGAAATTGAGACCATCATCAATTGTCTAGGTATTACTAAAGATCATTCAATTCTCGAGTTTGGAACCGGAACGGGAGATTTTGCAATAGGGGCCGCAAAACATTGCAAGAAGGTCATTGCTGCTGATGTGTCATCTGTGATGCTGGATTTCGCAAAGAGAAAAGCGGAAATGCAGGGTGTGAAAAATATTGAATACCACCATGCCGGATTCCTGACCTATGAACATCGCGAGGAACCACTGGATTCAATTGTATCACAACTAGCATTGCATCATCTACCTGATTTTTGGAAAATGATCGCTTTGAGCCGTGCGTTCGAAATGCTTAAAGATGGGGGAAAATTCTACTTACGGGACACTGTTTACTCCTTTGATGTCAAGGAACACAGCAGTTTTTTCGATAACTGGGTTGACAGGATCGGAGAAGTTGCAGGGGAGGATATGGCAAAAGATTCTATTGTTGCAATTCGAGAGGAATATTCAACTTTTGACTGGATTATGGAAGAATTGCTTAAAAGAGCAGGATTCTATATCGATGAAGTCGATTATTCAGATGGTTTTATGGCAGTTTATGTGTGCACTAAAAGGCTGTGACTTTTGCTGAATGGTATTTTTCAAAAAAGCGTATTTACCTGATCTTTTCGTAAAGACTTATAGTAATTAATCTCCTTCCCAGAATTAAAATTAAAATTAAAATTGTGGAAAGACCTATCATATATTGCATTCAAAGTCTAGATAGGACCAGAATATCGAACAATGTTGGGGTACATCTATGGGGAAAAGGATGTCAGACTTATACTTGCACTTATACGTATGTGCAATATTCTTGATATTAGCGACCGCCCCCGCTGTTCATTCTGAAACTTTTCCACCTAACATATGGGAATTTACAAAAGATTATTACGATGTGTTCGGAGAACCGGAATTGCATGCCTCTTTGATAGGGGATCCTGAATTCGAGAACGGGGAAACATCCCGGATATTCATCCAGTTGAAAAATGAGGGCGAAATACTTGGATTCGAGAATGAAAGAATACCAACATCCAATGAGTCTATGGACGCCAAAAAGGAGTTACATCTGGAAGATGATGTCACCACAGCAATAAATATCCAGGCCACCCTTGAAAATAATAATGGGGCACCTGTGAAGATATCCAGCGGTCTTGTGCAGGGAGGGTTTCTGAGAAGCGGTGAATCGTCCCGGCCAATGGGATTCGATGTAGAGATATTCAACAATGCACCTTCAGGTACATATGAACTGACCTTATCTCTCACATATCAATACCAGAAAGAAGTACAGGTGGAAGGATACCCGGACGAAGAACTTGATCTTTGGTATGTCACAAAGAACCAGACTCTACCGATCTTAATAAAAGTTAAACCTAATGTCAATCTTGTGGTCGAGAACGTCAGGTCCGAACTTGTGCCCGAAAAGGAGGGCATGGTTTACATCACATACAAGAACACAGGGACTGAGACAGCCAAAGATGCAGTCGCCAGCATAAGTGTGACTGACCCATTCACCGCCATCGATGACCATGAATTCCTTGGCACCCTCAACCCTGGTGATTCGTACGAAGCACAATACAGGGTAGAAGTGGACAAAACTGCCCTGCCCAAGACCTATTGGGTCGAGACTGAAGTCGAATATAAGGATAGATACGGCGGAGCAAGTGAAACCGGCGTGCTAAAAGCACCTGTGAATGTGGGTGAAAAGTTGTCACTTGGTGAAAAGGTCGGAGTGACTGGATATCAGATCGGAATTGCCGGAGTTTTGGGTGTTATCGGAGTTGGGGTTTATGCTTTCAGGATTAGAAAGAAGAAAAAAAGTCGTTGAAAGTGTTTGCAGGCCAACCTCACCAAAAAGTTATAACCAAGTAACAGCAAACTATCATCAGTGGTGGTTAGTTTGAGAAAACTCATAATCCTTCTGATCCTTCTACTGATGTTGCCCGCAGTCCAGTCTCAGACCGGGACTGTGCCTCCGAATAAATGGACATTTGTTGATGATTATTTTACTGTGTACGGTAGTCCTGAAATGATCGTGAGCACTTCAGGCAACCCGGAGTATGAGAGAGGTGACTCTTCCACCATCCTCATCCAGATCATGAACCAGGGAAAGATCGTGGGGTTCGAAGCCGAGGACGAGCCTAATGATGCTAATGAGATCGCTCTGTCGAAAATAGAGCAGCAGATGGAATACAGTGCCACTACGGCTGTCGGGGTTATGGCATCCCTTCAACCGAATGGAGCACCGCTGGACATAAAGACGCCACCGCAAAGCGCGGGCACCCTCGTTTCCGGGCAGGTCTCCGAACCACTGCAGTTCGAGATCAAGGTGTTGGATGATGCAGCCGCAGGTACGTACCCCCTGAATGTGAACCTCACTTACCAGTACCAGAAAGATGTGCAGGTGGATGGCAATGCGACCAGTAACCAGATCGACTATAATATGCTGTATCAGGATATCGATGAAAAACATATTATTTACATCACCATCAAGGAAGAAGCTGACTTTGAAGTCACAGATGTGGACAGCGAACTGATACCTGACAGTTCAGGTCTCCTCAGTATCACTTTTAAGAACACAGGCGAGGAAACTGCAACCATCGCCACTGCAAGATTGAGGCTCTCAGACCCGCTCAGCAGTACGGATTACACAGCATTCCTTGGTGACCTCGAACCCG
>JAUVET010000204.1 GCA_030594665.1 Methanosarcinaceae archaeon | reverse complement strand
TATTATGAATAATTAAATCCCCTGCATGAAAGTCATTTCTATTGTAGGACAAAAGAACTCAGGCAAGACCACGCTTGTTTCCGGATTGGTCACTGCGCTTTCCGGATTCGGTTCAGTGGGTACTGTGAAACACATGGGACCCCATCGTTTCAATCCAGTGGATACAGATACAGGTAAGCACTTTGATGCCGGTGCCGATATGGTTGTCGGGGTCACAGAGGATGAACTTGTCACGGTCGCACGCGACCCGTCTCTTGACAGGGCACTGGATGCGCTTGCCGATAGCGGCATGGATTTTGCGGTTGTTGAGGGTTATAAGGAGAGCGATCTTCCCAAGGTCGTTTTGGGAGATGTGAACGATATGCCAGACATGTTAAATGTGGTGGCAACCCTTCCTGAGAGATCTGACTGGAACATCGATGAACTTGTAGAACTTACGCGTGCCCAGCCGGATCGGGTTACGCTTGAACTTTTGATAAAGAAAGTGCAAAAGAATCCTGCCATTCGCAAAGCAGGAGCAATAGGCACGTTTACCGGTATTGTGCGCGAATATACCGACGGTATGCAAACCCGGGTGCTTGAGTTTGAGAAGTATGAGAAGATGGCTGATGCAAGTATCGAGCAGATATGCACCGAACTTAAACAAAGGGAAGGGATCATGGATGTTGTGATCCATCACAAGATCGGCAGGGTCGAGCCTGGCGAGGATATCGTTTACATTGTGGTTGCATCATCCCACAGGACACAGTTGTTCCCTGTTTTGAGTGAGGCGCTTGAACGTGTGAAATCTGAAGTTCCGATATGGAAAAAGGAGATCACTGTTGATGGGGAGTTCTGGGTGCATGACCATGCTTGATCATTGCAGACCTTAAGTGGAAGGGGTCAATTTCGATGATCTCTGATATCTGGGATTTTAAAACCCTTAAATAGTTGTATACAAAGTATCATACTTAGGGTACAACATATTTGACTGCACACCAAATCGCACATAATCACACACCAAATCACACATTTCTAGAATAATTTAAGTAGTATAGGCATAAAGTATCATCCCTATGGCAATGTCTAAGAAGGATATACAAAGAAAGAGCGCTAAGAAAAAAGCGAAATTAGAAGAACTTGAAAAACTTGCTGCATCCGGAAGCAAAGATGCAAAGAAAAAACTTGCAAAAGCGAACAAAAAGAAAAAATAATTCTTTTTGGATTTTTTTATCGTATTTGTCGTAATGCGTAAATGAGATTGTTCTATCTGAAACTAAAACTAAAATCAATACAACCGCCACAGGTGGCGCATTCCCATACCATTGACGCGAACGATATAGGCGTTTTCGCGGCATTTCAACTTATAAATAAGTGTAGTGTAATGCAGCATAACGGTATCACATACTAACGTTATTTAAAATGTACACATTTCATCACTTTTTCGACAGTCTCAGATATGTTATGTAACTCAGGTTTATTCAACCTATTTTTTTCATAATGTTTGGAATCCGCCGCCTGCGGCGGATTGATTCGCATCAAAACGACCTAAACATGTACTTTCTATCAAAAACATGTAAACATTGTTTATTACCCCTCTTAAACATTGGATAGATAAACAACAAACACTGAATACATTTCATCCTCACTTTAAACCATATTTATAATTATAATTGTGATTATAAGTTATAGATGAGACTACTGTTCTGTTCAAATGCAACCAAAAAAGATCAAAACGGATACAGGAAAGAAAAATACTCACTCAATAAACCCTGTGAGAACACAAGAGCGCATGCGCCCTAAAAAACACACAAAACCCCTCATCTCCTATGAAAAGGACTACATATTCTGGTGTCATGAATGTAATGTTCCACTGATCGATACGCAATGTTCTACCTGTAACAACAAAGGCACCGAGTTGCACCTATCGCAACCCGCAGATGTTCGTTTCTGTTCACCATTTGAGCGCAAGACACTTGCCGAACAACTGGCAAATGCATACGGTTGTGACCCTATCGGAGACAGGATCGTCCTGATGAATAAAATACCAGGTGATGACAAAACTGATGAGGTCATAGTGGATGGACTGCATTTCGGGGTTTTGCGTTTTGACCTGTCTGTAATGGATTACAAATTTGATCTCATGGTTGAAGGTGCAAAGATCCTGCTAAACCACACAGGCAAAAAAACAGTTGTAATAAAAAGATCAAAACGTCACTTAAGCGGAAAGAACATCGGTTTTGACCAGATCGAAAGCTACACAGACGATATCAAAAAAGGCGATCCCATTTTGGTTGTATCCGGAAATCTCACCGGTTTCGGGACTGCATATACTGACAGTGCCAGTTTCAGTTCCACACAAGGCGCTGTCCTGAAGATCAAAAAGATTGACAGCAACCCTGCTGCCATGAATCCCAAAATACCGAATATGGACGATATCATAGATGCCAACCTGCCATATATCAGGCAACTTGGCAAAAACGCCATGAACACCATAAAAGGGATCGCAAACCAAGAACAACACAAAAAACTGCCGGTACATGTCTCATTCAGTGGCGGGAAAGACAGTCTTGTCGTACTTGACCTTACACAAAGTGCACTCAAAAAAAGAGATGTCAAAGCATTTTTTATAAACACAGGTCTTGAATTCCCCGAAACAATTGACTTTGCAAGGAATTACTGCAAACAGAACAACATCGACTTACATGAAGCAAATGCAGGTGAAGCCTTTTGGGAGCATCTGGAAAACTTTGGTCCGCCTGCCAAGGATTTCAGGTGGTGTTGCAAGGTTTGCAAACTCGCACCTGCAAGCACGGTTATTGAAGAATGTGCAAACAACGGCGCAGTCTGTCTTACGATCGACGGAACGCGAAAGCACGAATCATTTTCTCGCGCCCGTATTGCTGCTTCCGGGATGAACCCGTTCGTACCAGGTCAACTCAATATATTCCCGATACGAAATTGGAGAGCGATCGAGGTCTGGTTATATATTCACTGGCGCGGCCTGGCATACAATCCCCTCTATGATATGGGATTTGAAAGGGTCGGGTGCCACCTGTGTCCTGCAGCCTTGTCTGCCGAATACAAGAGGATGGGTGAACTGCACCCCAAAATGTACGATCGGTGGAACAATTACCTGCTTGAATGGGCTCATACTCATGGATTGTCAAACGATTTCATAGAACACGGATTTTGGCGCTGGAAAGAACTGCCACCTAAAATGTTGAAACTTGCCAGTGAACTTGGCATTGGGATAACTCCTGTAGAAAGGGAGGATGTGGATGAATTCAGTATACATGTGACATCAGGTATATCACCTTGCAAGGCAGGTGGCTTTTCGGTTGAAGGTATAATACGTGGTGTATCCACAACCGATGCTGCGAATGTTATGAACATTATTGGTAAAAACATATATTCGGAAGAACTTGGCATGCTGCGGGTAGAGGTTGTTAATGGTAAGGGTAGGGGTGATGGTAAGGGTGATGGCATTGGTAAAGGTAGCATCAACATGTTCGCAACAGGCAGCATTTTGGTAAACGCCGGCACAAAAGATGAAGCATTTGCTCTCTTTAAAGATGCTGCCAAACAACTGATGCGTGTGAACAAATGTACAGGGTGCGGGATATGTGTCAAGGTTTGTCCGGCAAATGCGATCAGTATCAATAATGATGACACCGATGACGGAAACAGGCTGCACATAAACGAATCATGTACAAGATGTGGAAAATGTACAGATGCCTGCGTAGTTATCAAATATTTTGATAAGCTCATGCCGGATCTGGTAATGAAATATACGAATAATCAAGAATGAGACTTTTTATTATCTTTTGGAATGGTTCGAAAAACCGCAGAGATGAGGCAAATCAGTTAACAACT
>JAUVET010000131.1 GCA_030594665.1 Methanosarcinaceae archaeon | reverse complement strand
CAGGATCGTTGTCCTCATATCTACCCAATCGTCATACTCAAGCACATCCCCGAGGGTTGTAACGATCGCTTCTTCATCGCTTTCCCGAAGTGCATTTTTGACAAGTCCAACAGTGACGGAATCCGCTTTGTGTTTTTTGATAATCCCGATCGCGCGCGAGAAGTTGGAATTGCGCTGGCGGCTTTTCGGGTTATACAGGGATATGACGAAATCAGCACTCGCCGCGCCCTCAAGGCGTTTCTCGATAACATCCCAGGGTGTCAGGAGATCGCTCAGGCTGATGACCGCAAAATCATTCACGATCGGTGCGCCAAGAACACTTGCAGATGCGGTGATCGCGGTCACGCCTGGCAGCACTTCAATATCAATGCCAATCTTGGCACCCGACCTTTCCGCAACTTCAAGAACCAGTCCTGCCATGCCATAGACATTTGCATCCCCCCCGCTGATGATGGACACGACCGAGGTTTTGGCAAGTTCGACAGCCTTTTGCGCGCGATCGACTTCCTTTCCCATCGAACTGCGGATGATGTTCTGATCATCGATCAGGCTTCCGATCTGGTCAAGATATGTTCCATTGCCGATTATGTGATCCGATGCTGCAAGAACATCCCGCGCGCGGATAGTGAGATGTTCCACTGATCCGGGTCCTATTCCGATGATGTAAAGTTTTCCATTTTGTGTCATTGTAACAGTCTCATTTTGCGATTGCGATTGTGATCCTTCCATATACTCTCTTCCTTAGTATCAGTTCTTTATTATTTGATAGTGCCAGTGCAGCAGGTTCTGCCACACCATTTAAGCCAAAACGGTTTGCCTGTGAGGCAGAAGGCGCATCAAATCGATTTAATACATCATGCGGCACGAACTCGATATTAATATCCAGTACCCGCGCAGCTTCGAGCAAACCAGCTTCGTCCTCCTTCATCTTTGCAGATGCAAGTGCGCGCACGTTATCCGGTTCGGCATCAATTTCACGCAGTGCCTCGTTGATCGCATCAATGACTTCCTTTGATGTGACGCCGCGCCGTGTTCCTATTCCGATGATCACAACGATCCACCTTTATTTTTCTTCAGCACAGATACATCATCCCCGACAACGACCACTTTCGGACCCCGTATCTCAAACACTTCAACATCCTGCTCAAGCAGGGCGCAGTTTACGCTTATTGTGGACTCCTTGTTCACGATATCGCACCCAAGTGCATCCGCAATCCCCTCGACAGAGGGTCGGTCGTGTACTTCTGTTGCGGTTGTGATGACTGGCACAGCACCAATTTCCGATAGCCTGCGTGCAAGTTCGTTCGCGCCGTGATGACCGCCTGTAAGTGGTATTGCAAAGGTCAGGTTCGAATCCACAACAACTACAGCAGGGTCGGACCACTTATCTACAAGCAGGGGCGCGATCTCACGCACAACAATGCCGGTCGCAAACAGTGCCACAATTGAGTCATATTCCTCAAACGCATTTTTGAAGACATTTTTGTCATATGGCAATATATCTGCATCGAGATACTCTGCGATGGTAACGGCAGTATTGCGATTCCGCTCAAATGTTATCACAGCGGTTCTTGTGCTACTCCGTATAGGTGTGACCTCCTGTAATTTACGGGGTCTACCACCCCGCCGATGATTATCATTGCCGAGCGTTTGATATCGGCATCCTTTACCTTCTGTGCGATATCAGCCACCGTGCCGCAGATGACCTGCTCATCATCCCACGATGCATGGAAAACAACAGCAACAGGTGTATCCTGCGGATATTCGACCTTGTTCATGATCTCCCCGATCTTCTGTGTTCCAAGGAACACAGCCATTGTGGCATTGTGACGCGATAGTTCCGTAATGTCATCTTTCTCAAGCGTCTTGCCTGCTGGTCGCGTGATGATCAGGGTATCGGACACCCCGTTCAATGTCAATTGGGTATTGAGCGCAGCGGCGGATGCAAACACGGATGAGACACCTGGAACCCGTTCAACTTCGATGCCATATTTTTCCAGCTCGTTCATCTGTTCCACGACCGAGCCATACAATGATGGGTCGCCACTGTGCAGGCGCACAACCTTTTCACCGGCTTTGACATGGTCTGCCATTGTTTTTGTGATCTCATCAAGTGTAAGTCCATAACTGTCGATCTTCTCACCGTTCGAATAATCCAGCACTTCAGGGTTTACGAGAGAGCCTGCATAGACCACGAGGTCTGCGCTCTCTAAAAGTTCACGCCCCATGACAGTTATCAGCCCGGGATTCCCGGGACCTGCGCCAACGAAATAGACCTTATTTTTTTTATCCATCTGTTTATTCCTCTTTGCCCTGTTTTGTGGCATATATTATACTGAAGTAGTTACCTTTTGCAGGAATATCCGCTCTTGTTTTGATTATCCTTTCCTTGTCCGAGAAAAGACGCTCTGCAAATATGAAATTGTCAAATCCGTCCCTGGCAAGTGAATCAACGATTTCAAGCGGACGCCGTGCTTTTAAGACGATCTTTGATCTTATGTCTGTTCCGTCACTCACCTCGAACGATGTATCAATAGCAACATCCGCTCTTGATGCAAAAGATGTGATTGAACTGATGCCCGGGATCGTTGTGATCTCAATATCAGGATGATGTTCATGTATCACACGGCCAAGATGTGAGAATGTCGAGAAAAAGTTAGGGTCTCCGATAAGCCCAAAAGCTACTGTGCCATTTCTTGCCTGCCCTGCCACAATATCAGCATTATTTTTCCATACGGCATTCAGTACATCATTATCCTTTGTCATCGGAAAATCGAGTATCATGCAATCCGTATATGGTTCCACAAGGTCTGCTGCGAGGCGACCGGGAACGTATACCATGTCACTGTTCTTTAGTATTTCAACGGCTTTTAGTGTCAAAAGTTGCGGGTCGCCGGGCCCGAGTCCTACTCCAATTAGCATTTTTCAATCTCCATTAAATTAAATTAAATCTTGATCATTCATTTTTTCCGACAATGATATAAATAGGGTTTTCGGGTTTGAACATTGTCTCACCTGCTATGGGGACACTACGCGACACAGCAACATGTAATACCTCATCGAAGATCCCAAGTTCCTGCATTGTATCGATCGTCCGAACAACTGTCTCTATCCTCACGGCATTTACAACGATTCGCCGAACTCTTTTTTCGCAAAGTGTTTCAAGCACCTGGCGAATGTTCTTTGTCCCGCCTACAAATGCATAGTCAATAGTTTTAATATCAGTTTTATCATTTAATATCAGCGATGCTTCGCCATGCAAAAGTGTGGTGTTTTTCAGTCCATGTGCTTCAAAATTCTTTGCTGTGACATCTATTGCTTCGGCACGTGCATCGAGCGCATAGATACGAAGGTCGCGTGCGAGTTTTGATGCTTCTATTGACACAGCACCTGTGCCGCATCCGACATCGATAAATGTACTGCCGTCTTTCAGGTCGAGCTTTGATAGTGACACTGCGATCATTTCCGGTTTTGTGGGACCGCCGCTTATATGTAATAGGTCAGGCATTTTTCACCTAAATCAAGTAAATTAGAGTTAACTAGATATAGCTTGTCATTAAAAAAAGTTATCCTTCAAAGGTTATCAAAAATGAAATCAAAAAAAACTGCAAAACATCTGCTGATTTTGGGTACTGCCTCCCATGTGGGCAAGAGTGCGGTTGTGACTGCCATCTGCAATATATTGTCAAAAGACTACAAAGTAGCACCGTTCAAGGCGCAGAACATGAGTTTGAACTCATGGATAACAAAAGACGGAAAGGAGATTGGCATTGCTCAGGCAATCCAGGCAAAAGCCGCAGGAATTGAACCGACAGCAGACATGAACCCTGTTCTCCTTAAACCAAAAGGCGACCGCATGTCCCAGATCATCATCCTTGGCGAGCCGTATGCCGACAAAAACGCAGGCGAGTATTACGATTCCATTGAAATGATGCATGATATTCTTCGCGGCTCGCTGGAGCGTCTCGGTTCGGAGTACGACATTATAGTAATGGAAGGTGCAGGCGGCGCGGCAGAGATCAACCTGTATGAGCGGGATATCGTGAATATCGGCACTGCAAGGCTTACCGATGCACCAATTATTCTGGTCGGTGACATCGAACGCGGCGGTGTGTTTGCAAGCCTGTATGGTACGATCGAACTCCTGCCTGCTGATGTACGGGCGAATGTATGCGGTTTTATTATTAACAAATTCAGGGGTGACCCTAAAATTCTCGAATCCGGATTGCGGGAAATTGAAGAACGTACCGGAATTCCGGTGCTTGGCGTGCTTCCGTATTTCGATATTAAGATACCATCCGAAGATTCAGTGTCGATTGAGGACAAGTCGAAGTCCAAGCCAAAGTCTAAGTCTAAGTCTAAACTTACAATTGGCGAGGGCAATAATGATGTCGAGATTGCTGTGATCCGGTTCCCGAGGATATCAAATTTCACGGATTTCGAGCCGCTTGAGAATGCGGCACATGTCCGCTATGTGGAACTTGGGGATGAACTGGGTGAGCCGGATGCCATTATATTGCCAGGTACAAAAAATACGATCAGCGATCTTAGCGATCTAAAGAAAAGCGGCATGGATGCCCGTATCAGGGAACTTCATGGCAAGATCCCGATCATCGGGATATGCGGTGGCTACCAGATGCTCGGTAAAACCATAATCGATTCGGGAATCGAGGGCGACAAGGCTGCACAATACGAGGGACTTGGGCTGCTGGATGTTACGACCACATTTGATGAATATGAAAAGACCACGGTGCAGGTGACCAAAACGGTGACAGGCAACGACGCGATCCTCGGATCCATCAAGGGTGAGGAAATATCGGGTTACGAAATTCACATGGGTTCGACCGAATCATGCGCGCCGGTTTTTGGCGATGACGGGTGCATAGATGAGTCCGGGCTTGTGATCGGAACATACCTGCACGGACTTTTCGAGAATGAGAATGTTCGGCATGCGTTGTTGTCACATCTGCACGAGAGGAATGGGATCAAGTATGTACCGCAAGTGGCAGCTTCTGAATTGGATGCGTATGAGGAACTTGCTGATGTGGTTCGAAAACATGTGGATATGGAACGGGTTTGTGAGATCATAGGGATTGATGTGTAGGTCGTTCAGATTTAATATTTAGACTGGGAATATGTTTTTTTGGTCAAAGCATCAGCCTACCTTATCAAGATCATCCAGTCCAAACAACAAAAACCCGTTCTGCTTTGCAAACTTTTCCGCCCTATGTGTAAAACCGGATTTCGATATCACGGCAAAATATTCATTTCTTTCTTTATTGTACCAATCAACGAATCGGGATTTCTTTTGCAGATCCTCTAAAACACCAACATCCGTCTTTTTATTCTTCCATTTGCATTCGCAAAATAG
>JAUVET010000191.1 GCA_030594665.1 Methanosarcinaceae archaeon | reverse complement strand
TTGTAATATATCTGCATCCATTTGTTGTGACCCATACTCTAAAATATGTGACCTTTGATATAAACTATGCCGAAAGCATTATATCTAAAAAATACTTCTATGGGTTACACTTTGCGCGCTGGTGGTTTAGTGGCTATGACTGAGGCCTTCCAAGCCTCAAACTCGGGTTCGAATCCCGGTCGGCGCATTCCTTGATTTATTGGATCAAAAACCCGTCGTCAATATACGCTTTTAAGTATATGGCTTCGAGGTGGGATTCGCATTTCACTTCCTTTATTTCCATTTATTTTCAAAATGTGTGGGGGTCGCCCAGGCGGTTTAACGAGTTCATGATAAAAACGGTGCTACCATACGCGCCTTGCGGGCGTAGCAGGTACTCAACTCCGTAGGAGGTGAATGTCATTTGCGGTGAACCTTTTTTGCTGTACATAATCTATGAGATTATGTCAGTCTGACTTTGTCAGGCTCCTTGTACAGAGTACAAGGTCTCCAAGTAAATGCGACCGGAAGGAGCATTTACTTGCCACGATCCATTTATCCGGAATATATTAAAAAATCTCTAATCAATAGCACACTCAAGCAGTTTCACATCGATCTTATCGCTGTTTTTGACTTTGAATATCTTTGCCGCATTACCGCAATTGATCGAGATCTCCAAAAAACCATGGCTTCCGATCAGGGCAAGCGCATCTCCGTCCTCAACTAGACCATAGGTCTGCAACAGGGGGATCTCGCATCCGAAAATGAAAAGTTCTGATCCAAAGTCTACTTTATCAAGAACAACATCTCTCGGGATATTGGTGACTATATTTCCAAAATCATCAATAAATACAATCTCTCCTGAAATCGCACCCTCGCTTACCTCAATCATTTCAAGGTAAAGGTCAACAAAGTCATCGATCCTTTTGCCAACATCTTCGATTCGGACAATTCCTTTGGGACGTGTGCCGGATAAGAGATTCGATAATATGATCATTGGATTGGATCCTGTATGGTTCGTTTCCAGTAGATGTGCGGCCACAGGTGCGAATATATCCCTGCCATGAAAAGTGGATGACACATCGTGAAACAGTTTTGTGTTTGTTATCTCATACGCCTCAAGCTCTCCTAACTTGCGCGCAGCAGGAATTAGAAGTCCGTTATCAGGTCCCACGAAATACTGACCTCCCGACCGTATGGCAATTGCGCGCCGATCTATCCCCACACCCGGGTCTACCACAGCTACATGTATTGTACCTTTTGGAAAATAGTCCACAACACTATACAATGCGAAGGCACCGGCGCGTATATCTGCAGGCGGGATGGAGTGGGTAATATCAACGATGTTTGCAGTTTCGTTGACCTGCAGGATAGCGGCTTTTAGGGATGCAGGGTAAAGTGAACCGAAATCTGTTGTGAGGGTTATTACTGCCATATAAAAGGATTGGGTTTGATGGTATAAAAAAGAAAGGACCGGTCAAATCAGGAATATTTGGAATTAACACTTTAATGCGCACTACTTCCATTGTCTCAAAATATCTTGCATTATCATGATCCATGTGTCAAAAAGTAACCGATCTCACATCGTGAAATTAAACAAAGTATAAATTAAATGACTGCTAAATAATAAAATGGATGTATAATGTATCAACGGATTTAGTGGTGATTATTTACCATATCCATTTGTTGAGAAGTCTAAAGAAAAGTCAAAGGGTTGCACATGAACATCTCAGAAAATAATGAATTCTATATTACAATATTGGACGGCATCAATACAGGTGTATGGGCCGTTGATAAAAATGAAAAATTCATATTCTTTAATTCAGCAATGGAGCAAATTTCAGGCTTCAAGAAAAGTCAGGCAATTGGTTCAAACCTTATGACTGACATTCCCGGGCGGATCATGAACGGGGAAGCACAGTTCATGAAATTGTTCCAGAATGTGAAAAAGTCACTGGAAACCACATCTTATGGTCCAATTCCCATAATAACCCCAAAAGGTGATCTGAGATACCAGAGTGGTGTTCTCAATCCACTATTTGATGAGAATGGACAGTATGACGGTATGATATGTACAGTGGTCGATATTACAGAGCACACGCTGGCTGAAAAAGCGTTGCAGGACAGTGAACTCAGATTGATCAGATCTCAGAAAATCGCACATATGGGGGATTGGGAATATGATATTGAAACTAACAGGTATATAGGTTCTGATGAGTGTTATCGCATATTTGACATTGACCCGGCAACAGAACTGAGTTATGAATTATTGCAGGAGAAGACACATCCTGATGACCGTGATAAATCAGATAAACATACAAAGAGTTTGATTGAGAGTGGGATAGGTGAACCATTCGAACACCGGATCGTGCGCCCTGACGGATCCATACGGTATGTATACGCACAGGGTGATGTTTCACGTGACAACACTGGTAAAATAACCAAGTTGTTTGGGATCATGCTTGACATATCGGAGCGCAAGCGCGCTGAGGATGAAGTCCTTAAAAAGAACCGTAACTTATCTATCCTGTATTCGACCGTCTCAATTGCAACTGAATACAAAAATATCGATGATATACTGGGTTATGTTTTAACTGAACTTCTCGATTATCAGGGAAGTGAAGCTGGCGGGATATACCTGATATATGAAGGATCAGATGAGATTGTCCTGCATGCACACAAAGGTCTTTCGGACGAGTTACTGGAGAAAGTTAGGCGCGTGCCGCTTAACGAACCGACTGTTGCAGCAGCAATGACATCTAAAAATGTGTTAATCAAAGAACCTTGTCGCAGTGAAAAAATGATCAAGCTGGAAAAAGAGCATGGCATTGGGAAGGTCATGACCATCAAACTACAAGCACGGGGTAAAGCAATTGGTTTTGTCAATATAACGTTACCGGCAGAGTACGAGATATTAGAAGAAGATGCGCTTGTTCTGGAATCAGTGGGTAAACAGGTCGGTATTGTAATTGAGAACTTACGCCTGTTCAACGAAACGGAAAGATCATACGAAGAACTGAAATCTCTTGACAGGATGAAGGATGAGTTCTTATCAAACGTAAGCCATGAACTTAAAACTCCCCTGGTTTCAATAGGGGGCTATAGTGAGGTCTTAAGCGCTGGTACATTAGGCGAACTCAATGAGCGGCAGAAAAAAGCTGCGGATGCGGTTATGCGCAATGCTGACAGACTTGAACGTTTGATCAATTCGATTTTGTATTTGAGTATTGAAGAGTCCGGAAAGATGAAGTATACATTTAAACCTCTCCAGATCGCTGATGTGATCGAGCAGTCAGTTTCGGATATGCTTCCACAGATCAAAATGAATAACCTGATAATCAAAAAACAAGTGCCAGACAATTTGTCTTTAATAAGAGGAGATGAAGAAAGATTGATACAGATCATGTCCTATCTTATTGACAATGCGATCAAATTTACACCATCCGGCGAGATTACAATATCGGCACATGAGGATGATGATAATTTGCATATTGCGGTAAACGATACCGGAATTGGGATACCTCAAGAGGAAACGAACAATTTATTTAAGAGATTTTACCAGGTCGATGCTTCAACAACGCGAAAGTACGGTGGAACCGGGTTGGGTTTGTATATCAGCAAACTCATATCCGATGCGCATAACGGGAAAATCTGGGCAGAGAGTGAAAATGGGGTTGGGACTACAATTCATGTAACGCTGCTAAAATGAGATTGTTCTATTTTAAACTAAAACTAAAACCAATACAACCGTCGCAGGCGGATTGTCCCGGAATCAAAACTACCTGACGAGTACTAAAAAAGGACTTGTAAAAACAAATACAAAAAAAGAAAAGAAGATAGAAAGTAATGCAAACTGCATTACTTTAAGAGATCGTAATTCTCGTTCACGATCTTAAGTGCACAGAAGTTACCGCACATTGTGCATGCATCTTCGTCTTCAGGTGCACGGCTGTCCCTGATGGATCGTGCATATTCCGGGTCAAGAGCATGCTTGTA
>JAUVET010000148.1 GCA_030594665.1 Methanosarcinaceae archaeon | reverse complement strand
GATTCGCTCGCAGAACTTCCATGCAAATGCGAAACATGCGCGCACCTTGATGTCAAAGAACTCAGGGAGATGGATAAAATCGAGCGCGCACATCATCTTGAAAAGCATAACAGGAACGTGCTTGAGTCCGAACTCGCACTTGTGAGGGAAAAGATACGTGCAGGTACCCTGCGGGAATATATTGAAGGACAGTGCAGGACACGCCCGTGGCTGACAGCGCTTTTGAGAATCGCAGATTCAGAATACCATTATGTTGAGCAGCGCGCACCGATCGTACGCTCGAACCAGATGATAGCAAATACCGGTGAATCACAAACGCGCGCGGAGGTTGTGCGGTTTGCAAACCGTATCAATGAAAGATACACACCACCTGATACAGATATCTTACTTCTTCTGCCATGCTCTGCAAAGAAACCTTATGGAATCTCAAATTCACACCAGAAATTTATCAGGGCACTTGGGAAGGGGCGCAAGTTCGTTCACGAGGTCATTATCACATCCCCGCTTGGAATTGTTCCGCGTGAACTTGAACTAACCTATCCTGCCGCGCATTATGATATTGCGGTGACTGGATACTGGGATGCAGAGGAAAAAATATGGGTTAGTGATTGTCTTGCAAATTATCTGTCAAAACACAGTTATTCGACCATTGTTGCTCATGTGGAAGGTGCATATCGTGATATCTGCGAATCTGTTAGCAAAGAACTTGGGATAGAGTTCATCTACACGAGTAGCGGCAATGTGACATCACATGAATCGCTACGAAACTTAAAGGATACTGTTTCAGAACTTTGCGAAGGGCGTAAACGTTCGGCTGAGACCGTGAAAAAGGACATGCTGCGCAAGATCGCAGATTACCAGTTCGGACACGGGGCTGGCGAGATACTAATACCACAGCGTGCAATCATTAAGGCTCCATTTCCAAAACATCAGGTGTATGTTGATAAGACCCATGTCGCAACCCTTGTGCCACAATACGGCACACTCGCAATTACGATAGCCGGAGCAGAGATGTTGCTGCCACTTGACAGATATGTGGTTACGATAGAGGATTTCGTGCCAAAAGGATCGATACTTGCTGTCGGTGTGACCGACGCAGACCCTGATATTCGACCAAACGATGAAGTGCTCGTGTCAGGTAGTAAGGCATTCTGTGTCGGGCGCGCGGTGATGAACGGAAAAGAAATAGAAGAATCTACGCGTGGTGTAGCTGTTGACCTGAGGCATGTGAAAAAAATCCTCCATCCGGTCGGATTTACTTAGAGTATATGAATTTTTTTAAATTTAAGAATTAATACTATGTTTTGTCCCAACCGCAGCAGAATTGCCTCTATTTTTATTCTCTTCAGTCCTCTGCGGTTTTTCGAATCGTCTAGAAAATAATAAAAATTTCTGTAAATTTTCAAAAACCACAAGTTTATTAACCTTCAACCACTTATGACAATATGTAATCACTTAATGCAGATTACATTCGTGATTGAAAATCAATAAATAGCGTAACTAAACGCTTAAATATTTCATTGGTACGATCACATTTACAATAATAGTTAGAATCATTAATAATATTTAATTTACAACATCATTAAATAATTCAAATTTCATATACACAAGGGAGCAAGATAGTCATTTACAGGGTGAAGTTTTAGCAGATAAAAAAAGATATGATGGTGGGTATCGACAAAGGCATTTTTCAGGGTTTAAACAAAAATCCTAAATCCTAAAATTGCAGGAGCAAGGCACCCCACAACAGTCTACATGACTGTAAGGACAAGAAGAGTGGTCTGGTTCAGGATTCTCAGCAATTCAACAATAAATGGGTTGTATTCATATCGAATCTAACATGCAAACAACATGATGCAAAAACATTTACAATCATTGTTTCTATTGTGACATTGTGGAAAAAGTTCGACACATAAAAACACGGACAACAACTTGTACGGAACATTGTACAAGCACAGTATTAGCATTTGAGGGATAATCAAATCTGACTGGTAGATACATCAGAAATCGTTTCCCTTGTTATGTTGTGAATTATTTTAGTTCTACTATTTTTGTATATAGTACATAATGTAAAATTATGTCAGTCCGATTTTGTCGGACTCCTTGTATAAAGTACGAGGTCTTCGAGTAAATCCGACCTACATGGAGGATTATCTCGATAATAAAAGCCTTGCATAGGCTCAGACGAGAAAATCCTCCCTGTCGGTCGGATTTACTCGCACTATATATTTATAAAATATATACTATGAAAAACGCACAATAATAGATAATTAAATTGTGGAGGATAAAAATATGCAAAACACAGATACTACAAAATACATCATTCATTCCAAGATCAACGCAGACGGGGTCATTGAGCGTCCTGATATAGTAGGTGCCATTTTCGGTCAGACCGAAGGGCTGCTTGGCTCGGACCTTGACCTGCGCGACCTTCAAAAAACAGGTCGTATAGGCAGGATAGAGGTTATTGTAAATACAAAAGGCGGGAAAGCAAGAGGAAACATCCTGATCCCTTCAAGTCTTGATAAGATCGAGACATCAATCCTGGCAGCGTCACTTGAAACGATTGACAGGGTCGGTCCTTGCAGTGCAAATATCGAGATAACCAACGTTGAGGATGTACGTGCTACAAAGAGGCAACAGATCGTTGACAGGGCGAAGTTCATTCTCACCGATATGTTTGATGTGAATCTGCCTGAATCACAGGAGATCGCTGACGAGGTACGTCAGTCCGTGCGCATTGAGGAAATGCAATATTACGGTAAGAAAAAGATCCCATGCGGCCCTAATATGCTCGAATCGGATGCTATTGTGGTTGTCGAAGGGCGTGCTGATGTGCTTAACCTTTTGCGCTATGGTATCAAGAACACAGTTTGTGTCGGCGGTACAAACGTTCCGCCTGAAGTTGCAGAACTTACCAAAACAAGAACAGTTACTGCATTCACCGATGGTGACCGTGGAGGTGAACTTATCATTAAGGAACTTCTTCAGGTTGCAGATATTGATTATATTGCCAGGGCGCCTGACGGAAAAACTGTGGAAGACCTTGTTCAGAGGGAGATCGTGCGGGCACTGCGCCAGAAGGTACCTGTTGAGCAGGCTATGGAGAAATATGCTATTCGCCAGTCAGATTCACATAAGGCCAAAAGGGTTTCAAGGTTGCCAAAACGGAGTGAACGAAGAGGTGCAGAAGTTAAGAGGCCTGTGGCTGAAAAGGTTGAGACGGTTCCTGCAAAACGACACGAGAGAACAGTGTCAGAACCATCACAACAGCGCCGCGGGGCACCTGCAAGAAAAGTTGAATCAAAGCCAAAAGCTGCAGTATCTGCAAAGGAAGCAATGGAAAGTAACAGATTCAAATCTCATGTGGATGCATTGGCGGGCACACTTGGAGCGCGCCTGTTAGGATCAGATGATGATGTAGTTGAGGAAACAGCAGTTCGCGATCTGGTACACACATTAAAAGAGAGCAGTGAAATTGTTAAAAGTGTTGTATTCGACGGCGTAATAACTCAGAGGATACTTGATATTGCGGCAGATAAGGGAATTGAGAATCTCGTTGGTGTTAAGGTAGGGAATATATCAAAAAGCCCTGCAGCAGTGAAAGTATTTACAGTATAGTAATTGTGACAAATTGAGATGGGAAATGTGCTAGAGGGCTTTTAGAAACATTTCCTATCGACTTCTTTTATCAACACTTTAAATATATATATGAAAACGCTATCAGCCTGCGGGTTTATAACGATTAATCATAAGCAACATATATAAATGTTTATATACTACCGCTAGGAAGTGACATTCCGCCAACAACGGTTTTATTCAAGTCAAAAGAGTAATTATATGTTAGCCATTTTGGCTAAGGTTGTGAATTATAAATTGTTATAAGGGTAGGTTAGTTATATATGCACAAAGATGAACTAATTCAGCTACATACATTGATGGCACAGATTAAGAAACACTTTGAATGCGATGAATCGTGTTGCGATTTTAACGAATATCATTCACTTTCCATAAGTCCTGTACACATACATCGCAGTAAGGCAGAGCACAAACATGCGATCTTTGTTCTTGGGAATGAACTTGCTTCTATAATATCCGATGATGAATACTCTGGTATTGGAAGAACCTCTGCAAGGATGCAGGAACTTGCATCACGAAGCGGTTCTGAGATTATTCACAGTAACTAAATAGAACCTGGAATTTTAAAAGCAGGCTCACGTTTTGTGGGAACTACCTGTTTTTGTAATGGGTTATTTGAACTGTTAAATACATTCAATAAACATTGTGGAGATGTTCGCATCTTCATAATGATCCCATCTTCTCCATCAAAGTAATATTTTTTTTCGATCCAGCAAGACACAAACCCCACTTTATGGTATAATTTTTGTGCACGTGTATTACTTACACGAACTTCAAGGCTGGCATACTGAATTGAATTTTCATAGAAAACTTTTAAGATGGCATGGACCAGTTTGGTTCCTATTCCACGACTTTTGTGTTCGTCTTTAACAGCCAGGGAAAATATGCGCCCTTCGTTCTCATTTAATTGATATCCCACAACAAAGCCAACAATTTCATTATTATCTATGGCTACTAAAAATCCGTTCATGTTCATTTCATAGAAGTTGATGTAAACAAGGGGATTGTGGTCACTAAAAGTTTGTTGTTCAATTGAAAGAATATCTTCAAAATCATCTGGAACAAAGCGCCGAATATTCATTAGTGATATATTACGGTATTAATACTAAAAAAGAATGTTGAGTATTATAGTCGAGAACCTAATATTCATTACATATCATATAGCCACTTTGCGTACTTTGCAGTGATAAATAATTGTAGTGGCAGACATTGTTTTCAAACATATTGCCACCGCAAAGAGCGCAAAGGTCGCAAAGAGTAAGTT
>JAUVET010000015.1 GCA_030594665.1 Methanosarcinaceae archaeon | reverse complement strand
TCAATGGAATCATTGAGCACATGGTTTGTGCGGATGATATCCCTGGCCGTTTTTTCAAATCGCGAAAATACGGTCTCCTGGTCAAAGTATGTACTAATTCCGGGTATTCTGTCCCCCTCGCCAGGCCAGTACCATCGTATTTGATATGGGAGATGCACTTCCCCAATAATGCACACGGATCTCATACTATATTGATGCGATGAATGGATATTTTAGTGTATTGGTTTTATTGGGCTTTGTGTATGAAGCGCAATTGTGTAGAAAGTAATAAGTCTGTGTAAAGGTCGGAATATAATACGACTTTTAGCACAAAAACCCTGTCATACATGGAGATATATTAGAATCGGAAAGCTTATAATCTGGACAGTACCTATGTTGTGTTATTAGTATGTGCTATCGATTCGTATGATTTTGTCAATAATTGGATGGGACTTTTGATAAAATTGCCTGATCATAGAGTATTATGAGAAAATCCTTGCTACGCCCGGATTAACTCGCACTATATATTTATAAAAGATATACCATGAAAAATAAAAATGAAAAAAACAAGACTCCGACAGATAGAAAGATTGTAGAATCTGACGGTGGAGTAGCAATCGCAAACACAGGCATGGGACATAGCAGAAGCTATATGTCCGGGTTTGACAAGATTGTGGTCGTAGTATTATTGACGGTAGGTCTTTTTTATCTAGTATCCTCGATTATCCAGATATCATACGTTTTTACAGATGAGTTTGATTCATTGATCTTCATACGTGAAGCTACCCAGATATTTGCAGGTGCGGTGCTGATATTCGGAGCAATCAGGTTCATTAGGAAGAACACATATCTTGAGCGAATTGTTGACCAGATGTTCGAAGAGATCATCTATGACCGTTTTGAGCCCGTACTCAGGGATATTGCAGAAGTGCAGGTTGGTTATGACAGTGTTTCAAGTCAAATAAGATCATTGAATTACAGCATCAATGACCTGAAAAAAAGTATTGAATTTGCGCCTGGTGCAGGTACATACCAGACACAGGATGTTTCAACATCTGCATCACTTAGGCGTGTGTATAATCTGTTTATGTATGTGGTTATCCTGAATGTGACGCTTGCTGTGTACATGTTCATGATATACTATCCACAATGGTATATTCCTTATCTAGCCCCATTGCTTTTTGTTATGTGGTGGGTTGTTATTACGTATGAATACAACCAGTGGAATAATTCATCCGCGTGGATGTGGGTTTTTGCACCGATCTTGATACTGCCTATATACACAATGGTGTTCGGACTGTTGACATCTACCAACCAGATGTTTGCGATCATGTACCTTACACTTGGTTTGTATGCTGTTTCATATTACACATGGAGTATGTATAATGCGTCAGGCACCCTGCCATTTGGTTTGCACAAAAAACTGGATGATATTGCAAATTATGAACCTGCAATGGACGACCGCAACAGCGATAAAGACGATGATATGCCTCGCAATGGGGGAATGTACAGATACAGTGGCGAAGACGATGACATGCCGCGTAATGGGGGAATGTACAGATACAGTGGCGAAGACGATGATATGCCGCGTAATGGTGGATCGTACCGTGATGTTGAGGAGGAAGCAGGAGTGACACCCCCTGATAATCAAAATATGGACGATATTTCAAATCGGTTGCTGTTAATTCAGGAAGAGTTTAAACTTTTACATGAAGAAATGGCTATGCACGGTGCTCCATATCGACCAAACATTCCACAAAATGTAGTTGAAAAAACTGCTATAAAGCCACTATTCACTCGAAAACTGGCAAACGGGATGTACAAAAAACATGTCAGCAAGAGTTTCAGAAAAACTAAAAAAAATGATGATTGAGTTGATTAATTGTCTAACGCTTTTCACATAATTCCTGTGGGCATTTATGATGATGGTATTCTTATAGCTGTTAATGAAGCTACAAAGTATTTTGAGAATGATGTCGTAAATTTGGATTTTGTCGACATACCCAAAGATGCACACAACAAAGCAAGGAATCAATATCGTGCTACTAGTTTTTTGAGAATTGCGGAAAGGGGATCTGGTAAAAAGAATATTGCAATTACAAACGTTGATATCTATGCATCCCGCGTGAATTTTGTATTTGGGCAGGCATTCTTAAATGGAAAAGCATGTGTAATTTCGACCCACAGGCTAGATCCAAATTTCTATGCAAATGATGGCGGCTGCAATGAAGATGCCTATGTTGCAAAAAACCGTCAGATTTTATTTGAGCGTGTTAAAAAAGAGACAATACATGAAATCGGACATACTTTTGGGCTTCAGCATTGTGACGATTGTGAATGTGTAATGTGTTTTTCACCAGGGATCGAAGAAGTGGATGCAAAAAGTATGGATCTTTGTGAAAAATGCAGTGAGTTTTTGGACAATCGATAGATCCCACAATATGGGTTCTAATTTCATCTTTGTATTTTTAGCAAGTGCATTGTTGACAGTTGTGTTGTGGCGCAGGTGGTTCAACGAGTGGATAAAAACGGTGCTATCACATGCGCGTAGCGCAGCGTTATTTTTCACCACTGCCTTGCATATACATCGAAGTTTCAATTGCTGTCAGCACATCTGTATTTGCACGGAATGCCCGGAATGGCAAAAATTCAAAATCCGGTGATTTTAACAATTATATTAGGCGCAGGATTTACGCAGATATGACAATGCGAGGGAATGGTAAGTTTAAGCATATCCTGCACATTTTCCGAAAAACGCGTACAAGAGTGCCTAACATAGGTAACCACCCCTATAAAAACCATACACCTCCTCACACAAGCTAAAAAATCGGTGTCAAAGTTGTAAAATAACAAAGTATGCATCTTACAAACTATACATTTTTAGTCATTCGTTCAAATTCGTTAATGGTTCTACTTGTCGCTGCCAATCTCAAAAGTTTGTCAAGTCTGGATTGACTTTTGGTATTATAAATCATATCAGAAAGATAAGCAGGGATATTACCAAAACGGGCAGACAACACTGAAACAATGCTCTTTTCTATACCTTCCTCTCTTCCTTTCTCCATACCTTTTTCCATTCCCTCATTAAGAATGTCTTGATAAATCACAGATTCGCGCATTATTTCCACCTTCATTAGATTTTTTATCAATTTTTTTGGATACTTCAATCCTGCCAGCACGCCGGTGCACACAGACATGTCAGCTTTTAACACCTTATCTTCAACATCAATATTCTGTATCAGATCAAAGCACACTTCCAGACATTTCCTATCATCAGTAGATCTGTGTTCTGTTAATGGAATTATTGGATACAAACCATATAAATCATTGTCGATGATCATCCTCGAATCCAATTCCCATACTTTCAACACCTTATACTTGAATTTTATAATTTCCTCCCCATATATTGAATTCGCAAAAGTGTTCTTGATATCGCATCCATGGTCATCCGGATTTAAGTACACCACCACAGGATAAACAGGTAACTTGTATTTCTCGCGTATCCGCGCATAATACGATAGCATCCGATTTGGCATATCTGCATCATGTGAACTCTGGAACTCGATATGCAGGATAAATATTTCCTCATCACAACCACTGTCCTTGATTTTCACAAGATAATCAGATTCACGCCTGTTAGTCGGAAGTTCCCGATCCAGCAGTGCCACATCTCCTTCGAACCCTTCAAATATCAGATTTACAAAATGTTCCGGAAACCTATCTGACAGATATTTAAGGGTTATATCATAATCCTGCAATCATTTCACCTTGTACCTTGTTACCTACAATAGCATAACGGGAACATCGATATTAAAAGTTAGCCAAGCGGAGTGAAAGTATTCAGTTTTGCCATGCACATCAGTATATTAACGCAGATGTTGTAATCCGAGGGAGTGATTGATTCGCATGCAGCCGGCGCATTCCAAAATCCAGTTATTTCAACGTATATGGAACAAAATTTCACCGCAGAGCACGCAGAGCACGCAGAGTTGTAAATCGACACCCAATCCACCCCTGTGCCCCCCGTGATTGACCAAAACCAACGCGGAGCGTATCCTGTCCATCCTGTCGAAAAACACCACCATTTACACACGCATCCGGCGCATTCCAAAATCCAGTTATTCTAACGAATATGAAACAAAAATTCACCGCAGAGTGCGCAGAATTGCAATCCGAGAGAGTAATTAATTCGTATGCAAACCGCCCCCGTGCACCCACTTGATTTAAAAAAAACAACGCGGAGCGTATCTGCGTGATGCGCGTAAGAGCAAACAAGTGCAAAACTGAACGACTAAACTAAATCAAAGTATGTTGCAAGCAAACAAATTTAAAGAAAGAAATGTTATAAGAAACGAGAAAATCCTCGCTATGCTCGGATTTACTCGCACTATATATTTATAAAATATATACTACGAGAAAATCCTCCCTCCGGTCGAATTAACTCAAACTATATGTTTATAAGGCATATACCATAACAAAAGTAATTTTAAAACAAATATCAGAAAGGTTAATTTTATGGCAGGGCTGACTTCAAAGAACGAACTTGATCATAGCATATCAGCTGTGGTGGAGAAAATTAAAACCATTGGCGGAGATAAGGTACGGTTTATAGTTTTATACGGTTCTGCAGCAAAGGGGGAGATGACTGAACTGTCTGATATTGACCTTGCTGTATTCTATGGTGGTGACAAAAAGGAAAGATTTGATTTCAGAGTGAAGGTTCTTGGCAGGGTCGGCAATGAATTTGATATCCAGACATTTCAGGATCTGCCACTATATATCCAAAATGATATTGTGCATGATGGCGATGTTATTTATTACAAGGACTACAGGGAAATATTCCGTATTTTTATGAAAACGATCAGGGAATTTGATGATTTCAAGCCGCATCTTGATATGTATTATTCCGGTCTTGGGGTGTAATGCATGGAAGAAAAAGATCGGATGCGTATTTTCTCTAAACTAGATGAGATGATGGGGTATGTAGGAGAACTTCAGGGGATGTTGCCGGAGAGGGACGAATATTTACAGGACTTGATCAGCAGGCGGGCATGTGAAAAAACGATCGAAGTGGCTATCGAATCATTGGTAGATGTGTCGGCAATGATCGTCTCTGCCGAAAAATTAGGTTTGCCAACAAGTGAAGAAGGTATTTTCGATATACTGGTTTTGAACAAGACAATACCAAAGGAATGTGGTGAAAAACTAAAAGACCTGAAAGGATTCAGGAATGTTTTGGTTCACCGTTATGCACATGTGGCTGATGATATCGTCCACTACAATTTGATCAATCATCTTGATGATTTTTATGAATTTAAAAGTGTGATCGAATCGTATTTGAAAAAACACGAACATTGATGTTGAATGGGGTTTTTACGCTTTTACTTTTGTGATGTTGTTTAATGACGCTCACGCCGATGCCTCAAATATCACACCAATCCGCCCTTGTGCTTCATCAGCACCAAAAATGATCGAAACACGAATTCGACACAGGTTTAAGTTAATCAACAAATAGTGCGCAGGCTAACCAAAAGTAACAACGTGGAGCGCATCTACATTCGTCTATATCATTTATTATAAGAGAAACAAAAAATTATCTTGTAGTCTACTGTAAAAGTGGATCGAGAGGGATAACACACACTATCTTATGAATTCCAGGAATACTCTTTCAATCTCGTCCGGGCCAATACCGATAATGTTGCTTACTGCTAATATCTCTTTTCCGGAAATTGAGTTGATGGTTCGTTTGATGTCTTTTCTATCACTGAACTGAAAAAACCTTGATCTAATATCTGAGATATCAACATCCGTAAACCAAAGTAAAGCGAAAATGTCCGCAATATCCTTTAACCGCTTATGTTCTTTATCCCGGGTGACCACTGAGTTTAATTTAGTTGCAAAGAGAACATGTGTTTGTGGCAACCATATATTTTTTCCAAGTGTTCTATCTGTAATTCGATTTGTTTTTTCTGCGAAAACCATCTCAAGTAGCGGTTCATCAATTGGATTGAATTTGAAAATGTCGTGGAATTTTGGATGAATGATGTCAACAATCGGGTCTATATATAAAGGAAATATGAAGTGCATAGGTGTGGTTTTTACTTCATTATCACTAAGTTCCCTTTCAGTTTCAATATGGAATTCTTTCAAATGCCGGAATCCTATCGGCATGAAACAAAGTTGATCTTCGATAATTCGAATTGATCTGGCAAAAGCAGATTCAAGTATTGTCCCCTCACTCCAACCAACCTCAAAATTGAATCCTAGATCGATATCCCTTGAGCCAATATAGTTTCTACCTGTTGCGATTTTGAAATTCTTATTAACGCTATGGTAAACTGCCATCCACCGATCAAACATATCGGTTCTTCGAGTTTGTCAACCACGGTTTTTAGATATCGATATGATATTCCGGTCTCATACGTTTCATACATTTTTCATTATCCTTTTGATGAGTAATTCAGCAGCCTCTACGCATACTCCGCCCTCGTTCATCAAGTCAATTATCAATTGTGGTATAGAAACGAGTTTTAAGCCATCTTTTTCAAAGGAGTTATAAAAAACATGCTCATCTGAGAGCAATAGTCGCACATTTCCTTTACCTACAAGTCCATTTTTTGAGAGTATATCGTGCCACTGACCCCAATCGCTTTCTTTTATGTAAACATCGACCCTGCTTGGGAACAGGTAATTCTGAACGAGATTTTCTGCCTGGTATGTGGTTAATGCGTAAGGCAGGGATGTGTTTTTGAGAGTTTTCAAAGGGTCTTTAAGCATGTATTCCCGATGCTTGCACTTGATGCGATGTGATTGCCAGTAGTTCAACAGACCAGGGTAGTCTAAAACTTCGGTACCTTTCACAATATCCATTTTGGTAAGTTTCAAGAAAAATTCCCGCACCCACGGGTATGAGCAATCAGCCAGTTTGGCAATCCTGTATTTGCTTATGCCTCCTGATGAATTATTTGCGAGTATCCGGAGCATTCTATCTCTTATTTTTCCGCGCATATATGTGGTGGTAACATGATGTATTTATATATGTTACCTATATAGGTATCTCTTACTATTTATATAGGTTACCTCCATCACAACGTAAAATTGACAGGATGCCAACATTCAAATCCGGTCCATCCTGTAAATCCTGTCGAAAAACACCACCATTCGCACACGCATCCGGCACATTCCAAAATCCACACGCAGAAACACACGCTAAAGCCTCCTTAAAAAAACCGCAGAGGATATATTTAACAGCCCTACAAACGAGAAGTTAATCAAAATCAAATAAACAAAAACTCAGGTTTTAGATCAAATCTGCTATTGATCCCAACACAATAACATCGATCTCCGGGTTCAATTTTTTAAAACCTGCATCCATTGTGACAATAGTTGCTCTTTCCTGTTTTGCTGTTGCCGATAACAACAGATCTGCCGCACCCATGCCACCGTATTTGCTTCCGATCTCAATGGCAAGTCTATGCAGTTCCTCATCCTCATAAATTACTTTCCATGGGGAATTGTGAATTATATCCAATACATCAAAGGCAGTATCGATCCCCTCTGTTTTAGCTATCCATACCAAATGTTCCGTTAAGATTATACGGGGTATAACTAACGTTTCGCCGGCTTCGATATCACCAAAACACTGCTTGATTGTCTGGATCGTTGGATGATTCCTGATACGTTGCACAGCAGGATCGTTTATATTGCGCCAAATTTGATAGATGTTGGTATCCAAAGCATAAGTCATTTCTACACCGGCATATCCTTTTTACCTGCTTCGTCAATGCTGCGCTCAAACATTAATGCTTTTTTAAGCGCGTTTTTTTCAACATTTTTACGCTGTAGGTCAAAGACACTGTTTCGTTGTTTTTTCAATATGAGTGCATCACCATTGACACCCACAACCAATTTATCATGTGGGGTTATACCGATCATATTCTGCAATTCATGAGATAACTGTATCCTTCCGTGGTTATCTACCTGAACAATATCTGCAACTTTTGATGTCATTTTACTGATCCACCTAATCTATTAATTTATTCGATATAAGAGTAGTTAAGTCTGTTTCGCTTTATATATGTTGTTCCGGGCTTAAATGCTGCTCTTCACCACTTGCACATCCAATAATGCTGAAAATCCTGTCGAAAAACACCACCATTTACACACGCATCCGGCGCATTCCAAAATCCATTTACAAGGAACTCCCCTCAAAAAACCGCAGAGCACGCAGAGCACGCAGAGAGCGCAAAGTTGTAGATCGATATGCAACTCGCCCCTGTGCCCCCCGTGATTGACCAAAACCAACGCGGAGCGTATCCTGTCCATCCTGCAAATCCTGTCGAAAAAACCACCATTTACACACGCAGTCGGCGCATTCCATCCGTAAGGTATCCAATGTTTTGCGTTTAAAACAGCGCATGGGATTAGTGAATGTAGCATAGATCTGATTTTTTCAGACGCAGATGCACGCAGAGTTGTAAATCGATATGGGGCGCAGGCACAATGGACAGGATGAACAGGATTGACAGGATTCCAACATTCAAATCCAGTCCATCCTGTAAATCCTGTCAAAAAGCACCACCATTTACACATGCATCCGGCACATGTTCAAGTTAATCAAAAAACAGCGCGTGGGATTAGTGGATATAGCGTGGATCATATTTTTTCAGACAGCAGATTCACGCAGATTTACACAGATGTGTGATTGTACGATGAAGTATCGATCTACAATCACAAAATATCCAGCATTTCCTTCACAGTGAATATATCAACATCGATCAGTTCAGAAATCCGCTCTTTTATGTTCAAAAGTGATTTCACATCCATTGTGACAAGAGGTACTGAATAATGATATGCAAGTGCAACGATAGGTGCATCTTTTGGTTCGATCCGAAGCGCTTTTGCCAGTGCGTTGTTCTCAGCCCTGCCTTTCACTTCCCTTAACACTACAGTATCGTAATCAAGGGGTGTAAATGTCGTTTTTACGTAAGGTTCCCTGAACAATGACCAAATTGCAGTTTGCATTAAGTCGATATTTTTTCCGCTTTTTCTCCCTTCGAAAATTATGTTGTCTGAAATTTCTTTTGCAATATAGGCAGAGACGATTGGTTTGATGTCGCCATCTAATACTTTTTTTAAAACAGATGTGCAATTATCATCAGTTTTTAGAAATGCATGGATCCACACGCAGGAGTCGAGTACTATCATGAAATGTCCTGCAGTTCTTTATACGCTTTTGCATATTTATTTTCAACTTCATTATCCGTAATTTCAATCGATCTATCAATCGATTCTGCGGTTTTGCCAATTCCAATTGAAGACAGGATGTTTAATGCATCATCTGTCTCAATTGGTTTTTTCCATGCATCCAACATGATCTCTTTAGTGTTTAGCGTCTCTTTAAAAAGTTCAGATTTCAATTTATGAATCTTCAATTCTTCCAGATAATGTAAGACTGCTTTTTTGACAAAAGATTCTCTGCTTTTTACAGAATTTGAATGAATAGTTAGATCTATCCTGTGGGATAGATAATCGCCTATGTTTACATCTACAGCAGCTTCTGACATCAATATCACTTGTAAACAATAAAGCTCCATATTTAATAAATGTTCACATTGGATTCACATATTGCCATTAGAATTAGCTTAAAACGGGAAGTTAAAAAATATTCCATGAAAAAACCGCAGAGCACGCAGAGCACGCAGAGCACGCAGAGCACGCAGAGCACGCAGAGTTGTAGATCAACACCAAATCCTCCCCTGTGCCCCCCATAATTGACCAAAACCAACGCGGAGCGCATCCTGTCCATCCTGTCAAAAAGCACCACCATTTACACACGCATCCGGCGCATTCCAAAATCCACCCACAAGGAACCCCCTTAAAAAAACCACAGGGCACGCAGAGAGCGCAAAGTTATAAATCGATATACAATCCGCCCCTGTCCCCTCCATGATTGATCAAAACCAAAATGCTTGAAACTCGAATTCGACACAAGTTTCAGTTAGTCATTGAACCGCGCGCAGGATATTTGGTTTATTGATTGGCAGTAGGTTCAATAACAAAGACCTCTTTGATCGTTTTATCAATTTCATCAATAGAGTCCCCTTCCACAACTCTCTTATACCCTTTTTCAGCAAGAATTTCTTTAAATTCCGGTGTAGTAACATCTGCGATTTCAGCTGCCTTTGGAAGTGATGCCTTCTTTCTTGAATAAATGTTTATTGCCATTTCCAATCTAATCGTCTGATTGGAACGTAATACCAATTTTACAGCCTCATCTAGGAATTCAGATTTATTCTTGTAATATTTTGGAATTAAAAATTTTAATCCCTCGTCGGTCAAATATTCACTCATTTATCTCACCACTATCAATTATTGTTATCAAGTATAAGAAAGGTACTCTTAACAATTTCAAACTTGTGCTGATACAGACTACAAAAACAAGTAATCCAAAAGTACCAACGCGGCGCGTATATAGTTCACCCCGTTCATCCTGTCGAAAAAACCATTATTTACACACGCATCCGGCGCATTCCAAAATCCATTTACAAGAAACACACGTCAAAACCTCACAAAAAACCGCAAAGTTGTAGATCGATATGCAACTCGCCCCTGTGCCCCCCGTGATTGACCAAAACCAACGCGGAGCGTATCTGCGTGCGGCACAGTTCATTCAGAATTTTTATTAACCGCAGATACACCTAACATCGTGAAGTTGAGTGCCTGCCATCCAATAGATATCAGGTAACACAGACAGGAGAATGCGATGGAGTGAGGAAATAGGGGGCATGCACCATGTTTCCAGAAATACGCGCATGCTGAATTTTTGCGGATGGAGTAGGTATTTATACAAAGACATATCAAATAGTTATTAACTAATAACTTTTAGATATAAATATAACAATACATCAGGAGTATCAAGATGGCAAGTGCAATACTAGACCGAAAACCGGCACATTCCCCTACATTAAATACCATTATTATGGTGGAAAACACCCTGAAAAATATCCCTGAAAGTGCTATCTCAGTGGCGGAACTTAAAAGGAGATTGCCAAAGCAGGTGAACCATAACACGCTAATGATTATCCTTGAATACATAGAGAAAAGCAATAAGATTGCGGTAGGTCTCAAGGGAATCACATGGATCCATAACATGAATAAAAACCTGAGAGATTCAATCTCAACAGGACTCGAACTATGAAAAAAACCAAAGTTATCCTTTCCCCTGAGGCAAAAGAAGTATATGAATTCCTAAACAGGGAATCCCAAAATTCAAAATTTGAGAGAACTATATTAAATGCCCTTCACAATAAAATAGACCTTACCGAGGATTTCTATCGAAATTCTCTATAAAAAATAATATCCATTATGGTCAGCCAATTGCTAAAAAACTAATACCACAAGAATATATTATAAAATACGGTATTATGAACCTTTTCAGGGTTGAATTGCCAAATTACTGGAGAATGCTCTACACACTATCAAACGGCGAATCCGAAATAGAGATCATTGCTTTTGTTCTGGATCTGGTAGACCATAAAGTCTATGACAAAAAATTCGGTTACAAAAAGAGCTAACTTTTCCATAATATGCACGCGTAGGCACAAAACCGCAGAGCACGCAGAGAGCGCAGAGTTGTAGATCGATATGCAATCCGCCCCTGTGCTCCCCATAATTGACCAAAACCAACGCGGAGCGTATCCTGTTCATCCTGTCGAAAAACACCATTATTTACACACGCATCCGGCGCATTCCAAAATCCACCCACAAGAAACCCCCTCAAAAAACCACAGAGCACGCAGAGTTGCAGATCGACACCCAATCCGCCCCTGTGCCCCCCATGATTGACCAAAACCAACGCGGAGCGTATCATGTCCATCCTGTAAATCCTATCAAAAAGCACCACAATTTACACATGCATCCGGCGCATTCCAAAATCCAGTTAATTCAACGTATATGGAACAAAATTTCACCGCAGAGCACGCAGAGTTGTAAATCGACACCCAATCCGCCCCTGTCCCCTCCATGATTGACCAAAACCAACGCGGAGCGCATCCTGTCCATCCTGTAAATCCTGTCGAAAAACACCACCATTTACACACGCATCCGGCGCATTCCAAAATCCACCCACAAGAACCCCCCTCAAAAAACCACAGAGCACGCAGAGTTGCAGATCGACACCCAATCCGCCCCTGTGCTCCCCATAATTGACCAAAACCAACGCGGAGCGCATCCTGTTCATCCTGTTCATCCTGTCAAAAAGCACCACCATTTACACACGCATCCGGCGCATTCCATCCGCAAGACATCCAATGTTTTGCGC
>JAUVET010000064.1 GCA_030594665.1 Methanosarcinaceae archaeon | reverse complement strand
GATATGCTGAATCAATGCTTTAATAAATTCCTGCACTTTCATTGTCACAAAATGTTTCAAATATTCATGATCTTTGTACCAGAATGTAACCGAGTCCCCATCGTAACCGCATATCCTTGAATTTGCGACAGCTGGATGTCTGATGTATCTGGCAACATATTTCGCTATCTTTTGTTTGTTAGTAATTCTTGATTCTTTTGGAAGATGTACGTAAAACCCATTCGGATACTTCTTGAAAAGAAAATCCACAAACATTGAAACTCCCTTTTTTTCTGATAATTCAGCCTTAAATCTAGTCAGAACCTGATATTGCCACGTTTTTCGCATTGTCTCAAAAGGAATGAACTTTTGATGGATGAATTTATCAGATTTATCAAATCCACCTTCGGTTACAAGTATGTGAAGATGTGGATTGGAACTCATGTCTTTGGAAAATGAATGCAATACAACAATAGCACCTGCAAGCAATTTTCCATTCCTATGTTTTAATGATACTGTGTCATTAATTGCTTTAATTGCCGCATCCATCAAAACCTTTAGCAATGAACGATTTTGCTCAATCGTGTACCGCAGCATCTCTGGAATTGTGAGAACTGCGTGACGATGAGGAACATTGAACATTGCTTTTTTGAGAGATTTTGCCCATTTGTCGGTGTGATTCTTACCACAATTCGTGCAGATGCGACTGTTGCATCCAAAATGGACGGTTTTAAACTCGCCACAACATTCACATTGATATACAAAGTAACCTCGACTTTCGTCCTTGCAGGAAAGCATCTTGTTGACTTCTTCGACCTCAACAATGCGAAGGCTATCTGCTGCAGTAAGACAAAACGTATCCCAGTTGTTATTGTCCTCAAATATGTGCTTAACAGTAATGGTTGGGTTGAATAGGGGGTTAGTAGGGTACAACAATTAGATGAATATTGGCAAGAGGTTTATATGATTCGCTACGTTGCAGTATGAGAAGTTATAAATTATATACTACGAGAAAAGGTTCTGTGGGACCTATCCGAAAAATGCAGACTTACCTATAACTTTGCATTGGCTGAGCGAAAAGAGGCATTCAAAAATGGTGCAAAAGTCGGTTATATCAAACAACAAAATGACCTCCCTGCAATCAAAGATAAATATCCTGAATATAGGCAGGTCTACTCAAAAGTGCTTCAGTATACTTTAAGGATCCTAAATGCAGACTACAAGTCCTTCTTTGCACTGAGGAAGAATGGGGACCAAAAAGCAAAACTTCCACGATTCAAAGGAAAAGACCATTTTACTACAATGGTGTATAACCAGAGTGGTTTCAAGGCAGAAAAAGTAGGTAAGAGAGTAATAGAAGTTGATGAAGCATATACCTCAAAAGATTGTTGTGTTTGTGGCAACCGATAGGATATGCCCTTAAATATCAGGGAGTATAGGTGTAATTATTCTAATAACGTCATGGATCGTGATTGCAATAGTTCGGTCAATATCTTATTGAGGTACTTAAAACATGCTGCCCTGTGGACGGGCTATCAACAATTCGTTGGTAAATTGCGAAAAACAGATATGTTGATCTGGATAGTTCCAAGAACTGTTTAGAGATGATACGGATACTCGTAAGAAGCCACTTCCTCGCAATCGGAGATTGCATGGGGGTAGTTCACGCAAAAACAGTTATGATCATAGACCGGTAGAGGATTGTATTACAACTGTACTGGTTATGAATGTGCTTGCTACAAGATATATTTAAAAAATCTTTCTAACAAAGGGTGTACGGAATAAGATGTATAGCACAGATGCTGCAAACACAAATTTGCAATCTCAAATTTGTAATCTCAAATTTGCAATCTAAAATTTGTAACAAGTTATATCAAGACAATTAACTATTCTTCATGTTCTTTCCTCTGGAAAAAAACTACAACAAGGCCAATTATAATTAATGCAAAAACACCTTCGAACCCTGGCATTATCACATCTTTAATATGGTCAAGTTCTTTGCTCCCTGTCATATCTTGTATTTCTTCACCTTCAACTGAATCTGTTACCTTTGTATCATCTTTTTTAGTGGACGGAACAAAACCGTCCTCTGCTTGAGCGATATATTTTGTGCTCAAAGCAGGCATTTGAGCGATCGTATAAGCATTCTCATATCCACTGAAATCATCTTCGATCAGCGCTGGCATTGAAAGCTGTATTTTAGGTTCAGGAAGTTGTGTTTCACTGATCGTATCCCACACAATTTGCATGGTATAATTGAATTGGGCAGATTCACCGGGATGGATGAACTCATTATGTGTGAGCACTTCTTCATCTCCAATAAGCATTGCAGATTTTGGTAATGAATCGGTAATTAAAACATTTACAGGTAGGTCACCGATATTTTCCATTTTCACATTAACATCGATCAGGTCTTTTTTACGAACACTCAGTGTCGTAGTTGTTTCAGAGTTCAATGTTTTTGTGACGTAAATATATGGTCCGTGCACATCGATATCTGGCGTATTTGATGCAGTGCTGATATATTCACCCCAAAGATTCCAACTTGCATATGCGGCTGGCACATTGAATTTCCCCGGAATTTCAGATAAAAGCGTATATTCAAACACTTTAAATTCTCCGGCAGGCAAGTAAAAATCCCATGAAAGATTCTTATTTCCTTCCACTAATTTGAAATTATCGGGGATGGTATCATTCAACACAACATGAACCTTTCTGCTCTGAACATTACTCACCCTGACTGAAACATATACATTTTTCCCCATACCGGTCTCATCTACTATGTTCTTGTGAATTTCGATTGGGTCCTTTATTTTGATCGTTGCCGATCTTTGTACCGTATGAACAGTACCGATGGAATCACTCCAGCTTGCGTTTACATTGAATGGATAAGAACTCTTTTTTGGATAAAACGGAAATCTTAATTTAATTTCCTCAATTTTAATTGCATCACCCTCAATGCCGCCAAAATAAGTATATGACAACTTAGAATCATCATTCTTAAGCGTCAGGTCATCGATTTCGATATCAAAAGTAACATCTCTTGCAGTAAAGTCACCGTCATTTTCCAGTGTGACATTAACAATTATGTCAGAATCCAGGTCGTATGGGCTTTCGGTTCCAATGCCAAGTGATATGAGAGCTTCATCTTTTAGTGTTGGTTCCCCTCTCCACATCTTCACTTCTGCTTTTGGATTCAAATTCCAAATACCCAATGACGAAAGAATGTTCTTGTTTGTGATATCAATTGCCTGAAGTTTTACTTCATCATTGTAGTTCCAAATCACTCCTTTTGAAAGAATTCCACTGTCTACTATTACATCATCTTCCAGGATATCAAAACTAACCAACCCTTCACCATTGAAATCAGTCAATCTGATCACATAATCTCCATTTGGGAACCTGGGTGAACTCCAGCTGAACGTGAATGTAACCTCGTTATCCCATACTACATCATCTTCTGCAACTGCGGGAATGATGGATTGTATGAATATTACAGTAAGTAGAATAAGTATAATTTCTTTATTAAGAATCATGTTCTTCACCGGAATTCAGGAATACGTTTACATAAATTTTGCTGTATATTAACCAATCGTAATTGTTCCATTGATGGGTGAATACCGCTGTATTGCTGCATTGGGATCTTCATGTAGGTAATGCATATTTGTTGTCTGCAATGTTACATTGGATTCCGAATGGCACCCAACACATGCCATGTAGCTCTTGGATACGTTAGAATCAACTGTACCACCCGGCGTATATCCAAAGGCGGGTATTTCACCCATCACACGGTTTGTTGCTTGTGCACTTGCATTTAAATAGAACATGTCATGTACATCTGCTGATGACAATGTTTTCCCCACAGTTACTTTGCTTGTAACATCGTTTGCAAAAAGTGCCGGATCGGCATAATTATATTTACTGTTCCCATGACATCTGTCGTCATCACAGAATCGCCATGTTGCAGCGTGTCCGGAATCTGTGATAGGTGTAGTCTGGTGACAGAACCTGCACAGTTCTTCATTTTCAACAGTACCGCTTCCATCTACATCCAGAACCATTTTGTATGACATTGAATCGTTATCCCTTACCCACATCAGTGTTGAAGGATCCCATTCCCACGTATCATTCGAACCACTACTGTCGCCATCCATATTGGTTGTGATGTTACCAACAACCGGGTCATAGCCAACACCACCAATTGCCAGGTATGTAGTGTAATTTACATTAAGTGCTGCTCTCTGGTGCGCGTCAGTGACCATTGAATTTGATGCAAGCATTTCCGTATGGATATCACCGTGACATTTTGCACAATCTACATTAGTGCCGCTCACAAAGCTATGTGAGCCGCTATATAAGGAAAGCGTCTGTGGCACAGCTACTATTACAACTGAAAACAAAGACATTGCGATCAACACAAAGTAGATTGGTTTTTGCATAATGTCGTCACTCCTGGCTTAACATGTCTTTAGATTTATTATACAATATGGTATTATTTTTTGTAATATAATGACCCGACTGGTTAATTCCACTTAAACCGGAATGTATGGTAATCTCTCCGTCACTATCGTAATTTGAGTGGCAGTTCGTACAATATATATTTTTGGTCAAATTGTGGGCAAGATTTATATTTTGATCAGGATCTGCACTGGGATTGTATCCGTGGCAGCTGCACCCTGCATCTCCGTGAGCGCTTACCATAGTAGTAGAGGCCTGATCCGGATGGCATTTGATGCACATGTCACTGGCATTTGTTTTGTTCGTATATAATGTATGGCTGTCCTGAAAAACTGCCTGGGAAGTTATAACGGCAACAAGCCCAACTACAAGTAATCCGATGGCTAACAAAGTTACTTTTGCCCTGGCACTCATAGCAGAACAGGTCATCCGGCACATTGCCGCCTTTGTGTTTGCTAACAAAGTTACTTTTGCCCTGGCACTCATAGCAGAGGTACGTCGCAACATTCTGAAGCTATTCTTTTTCATCCAAATTCCTGATTTTTAATCGCGATTATCTATATTTAATACTATGGTTAAGATATTATCTATAAATAGCATTTGATTAATATACTTTGGTTAAGTGGAAAATGTATCGGCTGTATGGCGAGGCAGATGTGAATGTGGTGGGTTATATATAATAAAATATATACTACGGAAGACGTTCACTTCGTTCGCATTTACTTCATTAACCCGGAGTACATAATCTTATAGATTATTATACTACGAGAAAAATCTCCCACCGATTGATTTAACTCGAACTATATAATCCTATAGATTACATACTACGAGAAAAAGAAATATCTAATCTGTCATTGAAACGCTTCGCAAACGCGCAACTCCATCGATCTCTTCAATGGCATCTGCAATTGCGGAAGGGACCAGATGTTTCCATTCTTCTCCTGTAATCATCTTTTTTCGGATTTTCGTGCCGGAGTAGACATCCCTCTGGTACATCGGGGATTGCAGGACATCAATATTGGCTTCTTCAAACAATCGTATGACAAGCGGATTATTTGAATAGACCACATCAAAAGGAGGTGTTCTCGAAAGTATGTATGAGACCCAGATCGAGTTTTGCTGTATATCTTCAATAGGCAGTGCATAGTGCCGTATATCAATATCTTCGAGCGCATGGCGGATCATCATAACGCGCTCACCTGCGGTAAACGGGTCACTTAAACCGTGACTTTTTTGGGCACTTCCAACACCTATTACCACTTCATCGACTTCATCTGCAATCTTTTTCAAGACTGCATGATGTCCGAGATGGTAAGGCTGGAAACGCCCGATATAAAAGGCTCGTTTCATGTACACGTGCCTGCACCTACTGTAATATCAGTGCATTCCACACTCATCAAATGTGAATTTTTCACAGACTTCGAGATAGTGTCCTGAGTTGTTTGCGTGTTTCATTTCGGTGAGTTTCTTGATAAGGAACATTCCAGGTTTCGGATCATTATTTATCTCAAGACCATCGACCATGTTGATATATTTTTCACCAACATCAGTTCGTATCAGTACACTGTTCCATCCATCAGGCGCACCAACTGAACCTACTGATATGTCAGCATGTACTGATGTGTAGTCACAGCAGTTGTGGCATGGGTTCCTTGCAAGTGCGGCAATCTTTGAGATTGGCACATTGTGCTCTCCACCATCTTTTGTGAATGCCCAGAATTTTCCACCGCCAAAGTCCATCTTGACTACATCTTCGATGTTAAGTCCAAGGATATTTGGTATGATCTCTTCCTGCATTTTGTCGTGGTGGAAACTTTCCATGCACAACAATCCGATAATAACAGCGATCTTATCATTTACGTTCTCACGTATTAGATTGGCTGCATGTACCTGGCACGGTACGCCTACAACAGCGATCTTATTGTGTGTTTTGAATAGGTCTTTTAAGATTGCATCAACAGGATCGGATGTATATTTGGTACCTTTAGTCTTGTCAACATCACCTGCTTGTGTGAGTACGATAACTTCGGTTTCCCATTTTTCGTTCATGGTAATACCGACGGCACAGTCGATCTCACCCTTTTCAAATAATGATTTTACAATTGCTGATGCCATTCCACCATCCTGACCCGGCAGTTCGCTTTTTGCAGCAAAGAACCGTTTCACATTTGCAAATTCATCTTCTGCGTATCCGTCTACAACAGGGCAGACACGACCACAGGTAAAACAACCTTCACAAACGTTTGGTGCGGCACCTTTCTTATATAAAGATAGGTCATCGGGGTCACGGATCGCTGCAGTAATATCAACAATTACTGCACCGGCAGGGCATACGGCTTCGCATGCCCCACAAGCGGTACAGACGTCATATTCAATGACTTCCAAGATCTTAGGATGAACCATTAGTTCCCTCCGATGATCTCCTTACCAATTAGTTTAATGGCTTTCTCTTTGTTTGGTCCGATCGGTGATCCTGCAACGATCTGTGTTACACCAATGTCAAGCAGGTCATTGATCCTTGCTTTACAGTCATCAGGTGTTCCGCAGATTGAGAATGCATCCATCATGTCGCCAGTGATCATGCCACCCATCAGTGCACCAAAGTCGCCTTTTGCGATTGCTCCACCGATATCGGCTTTTGCCGCAACATCGATTCCGTGGCGCTTAAGCACCATGTCAGGTGAACCTGCAACGATAAATGCCACAACGATCTGTGCTGCATTTTGTGCCTTCTTTGCGTCCTTGTCAATTGAGAAGCATGCGTATGCCGCAACATCAACTTCCTTTGGATCGCGTCCTGCTTTCTTTGCACCTGATGCGATCTGCGTAACTGCA